>JBEEMX010000070.1:0-10796 GCA_041192465.1 Pseudomonadota bacterium
ACTCAATGCAACAAGGCGCCCGATCTTGCGATCGGGCGCCTTGTCTTGATTCAGAGGCTGGCGTTCGGTCGAGCGTCCGCGAACCGACACTCTGGCGAAATCAGTAGCCGCCGCCGCCGTAGCCGCCACCGCCACCACCGTAGCCGCCACCACCACCACTGCGGCCACCGCCACCACCGGTGCCGCCGCCGCCTTCACGACGACCGCCGCCGCCGTAGGGGCTGCGGAAACCGCCGCCGCCACCGCCGCCAGGGCCACCAGCACCGCCGCCGCCACCACCGTAGCCGCCACCGCCGCCGCCGCCACTGCGACCGCCGCCGCCAGCACCACCACCGCCGCCGCCACCACCGTAGGGACTGCGGAAGCCACCCGGACGCTCTTCACGCGGGCGGGCTTCATTGACGACAATGGCGCGACCACCGATCGGTTGGCCGTTCAGGCCATTGATCGCGGCTTGCGCTTCGGGATCCGAGCCCATTTCGACGAAACCAAAGCCCTTGGAGCGGCCGGTTTCGCGGTCCATCATGACCTTGGCGGAGCTGACCGCACCGAATTGGGAGAACGCGTCGTTCAGATCTTCGTCGCGGACGCTGTAGGCAAGATTGCCCACATAGAGTTTGTTGCCCATGGAAGAGCGCCTTTCAAGAAACAGGGTACATGATGTACCAGAGGACCATGTGGCGGAGCTACAGCCAGCACTCATTCCAGGGAACAGAGAAAAGGCGCCGCGTCCAATCACGAGGGATCATTATGTATGACGGTCAAGCAGTGTGAGCATCCCTACTGCAAGAAGTGTTGTAAGGCTGCGCAGATTTTTTCGTCCAGGTTGCTGCTGAAAGCGGTCGTTCAGGGGTAAACCCTGAATCCGTGCAGGTGCAGAATCTGCAAATGGACCTTTTCAAACCGCTGGTGGCCCTGCTGGTCATTGTCAATCCGATCGGCGTTGTGCCGTTCTTCATCCACTTCACCCAGCACCTGACACCAGAACAGCGAAGGCGCACGATCCGTGTGTCGAGCTTCTCTGCCTTCCTCGTCATTGCCATCAGTGCGCTGGCCGGGCTCAAGGTGATCGAGTTCTTCGGTATTTCGCTGGCCTCCTTCCAGGTGGGTGGGGGGACACTGCTGCTGATCAGCGCGCTGCAGATGCTCAACGCGCAGCCAGCCGAGTCGCGCTCGGACGATGTCAGTGATGGTCAGCAACGTGCGGACGCTGGTGACAGCATCGCCGTGGTGCCGCTGACCATTCCGCTGCTGACCGGGCCGGCCACGATCTCGACCATGGTGATCTACGCCGACCAGGCCCGCCACTGGTGGCACCTGGCTGCCTTGGTGGGCTACGGCGTGGTGGTCGGTGCAGCGACCTTCGTGGCGTTTTCTGCGTCCGGCGCCATCGCCCGTTTGCTGGGCAAGACCGGCATCAACGTGATGACGCGGCTGATGGGGCTGATCCTCGCGGCGCTGGCGGTGGAGATCATGGCCGAGGGGCTGGTCAAGCTGTTCCCGATCCTGGCATCGCGCGTGGGCGGTTGAGATGCACGGTGGACTGGCGTTTTGACCGAGTGCCGCGCGCAGTACTTGCGCTTAGAGTCCGGGGCCACGGAGACCCCCCACATGCCCAGTTTCGACTACATCATCATCGGCGCAGGAACCGCCGGTGCCTTGATGGCCAACCGCCTCAGTCACGCCAAGGGCCTCAGCCGCGTCCTGTTGCTCGAAGCCGGTGGCCACGACGACTACCACTGGATCCACATCCCGGTCGGCTACCTGCACTGCATCGGCAACCCGCGCACCGACTGGCTCTACCAGACCCAGCCCGATCCCGGCCTCAACGGTCGGACATTGCGCTATCCACGCGGCAAGGTGCTGGGCGGCAGCTCCAGCATCAACGGCATGATCTACATGCGGGGCCAGTCGCGCGACTACGACCAGTGGGCCGCCCTCACCGGGGACGACGCTTGGCGCTGGGACCACTGCCTGCCTGCCTTCCGCCAGCACGAGAACCACTGGCGGCTCGATCCTGCCCAGGCCATGCAGGCCCCTGAGGGGTTCAAGGTCCTGCACGGCCACGGCGGCGAGTGGCGTGTCGAGAAGCAGCGCCTGCGCTGGGACGTGCTTGACGCCTTCGCACAGGCGGCGCAGCAGGCCGGCATCCCTGCCACCGACGACTTCAACCGCGGCACCAACGAGGGCGTGGGCTACTTCGAGGTCAACCAGAAAGCGGGTTTCCGCTGGAACACGGCCAAGGCGTTCCTGCGCCCGACCTGCTTCGGTCGGCCCAACTTCGAGATGTGGACCGGCGCCCACGTCCGCCGTCTGCTGACCGAACGTGGCGCAGACGGCACATTGCGCTGCACCGGCGCCGAGGTGGTCACGCCGCATGGCGTCGAGATGGTGACCGCCAGCCGTGAGGTGATCCTGTGCGCGGGCAGCATCGGCAGCGTGCAGATCCTGCAGCTCTCCGGCATCGGGCCGGGTGCCTTGCTGCAGCAGCACGGTATCCCCGTGCAGCACGATCTGCCTGGTGTCGGCGAGAACCTGCAGGACCACCTGCAGATCCGCTCCGTCTACAAGGTGCAGGGCGTCAAGACCCTCAACACCCTGGCCGCCACGCCCTGGGGCAAGGCGAAGATCGGGCTGGAGTACCTGCTGCGCCGCACCGGGCCGATGAGCATGGCGCCGTCGCAGCTCGGCGCCTTCACGCGCACCTCGGACGCCTTCGCCTGGCCGAACATCGAGTACCACGTCCAGCCGCTCTCGCTCGACGCCTTCGGCCAGCCCTTGCACAGCTTCAATGCCTTCACGGCGAGTGTGTGCAACCTCAACCCGACCTCGCGCGGCCATGTGCGCATCACCTCGCAGCGCCACGAGGACGCTCCGGCCATCTTCGCCAACTACCTCTCTACCCCCGAGGACCGGCAGGTCGCTGCCGACTCGCTGCGCGTGACCCGGCGCATCGTGGCGCAACCGGCGATGCAGACGTACCAGCCCGAGGAGTTCAAGCCGGGTGTGCAGTACCAGACCGACGAGGATCTTGCGCGGCTGGCCGGGGACATCGCCACGACCATCTTCCACCCCGTTGGCACCTGCAAGATGGGCCGGGCAGACGATCCGACGGCGGTGGTGGACACCCGTTTGCGGGTGCGCGGCGTGGCGGGTTTGCGCGTGGTGGACGCCAGCGTGATGCCCACCATCACCAGCGGCAACACCAACTCGCCGACGCTGATGCTGGCCGAACGGGCGGCACAGTGGGTGCTGCAAGACCGCTTGGCGTGATCCGCGTTGGCGAATGCCCGTTTCCGGGCATTTCCCGGACATTTCTCGGGCGTTACATGGCGACAACACGCCAGGATGGTGCGGGAAAGCCCGAATATGGCGGGTTGTCTCCAGCCCCTACATTTCGGCCACTCGCAAGCGCAGACCCTCCGTGGCTGCGTGCAGGAGCGAGGGACTGAGGAGACTGGTTCATCAAGCGCCACCAACAGGCGCCAACAACAACACCATCACCTGCCACCCTATAAAACTTCCAGGCAGATCTGACGCTCCAAGAATGCAGCGCAAGAGCGCGATGAGACAATTCAAAGGCACCGGCGACCCCGGTGCCTTTTGTTTTTCAATGGGCGCAAGAGATGGATCTGGTGTGGGTGACGCTGGCGTCGGGACTGGCGGGGTTTGTCGATGCGATCGTCGGCGGAGGGGGGCTGGTCCTGGTGCCTGCGCTGTTCGCGGTCTATCCGGCGGCGCCGCCGGCCACTCTGTTCGGCACCAACAAGGGTGCGGCCATCTGGGGCACGGCCTGGGCCACGGCGCAGTATGCCCGGCGGGTGACGATGAACTGGACGACGCTGGTGCCCGCTGCGGCGGCGGCGCTGGTGTGCAGCTTCACGGGCGCCTGGCTGGTGACGCAGGTGCCTGCCACGGGGCTGCGGCGGGCGTTGCCGTTCATCCTGCTGGCGGTGCTGGTCTACACGCTGGCGCGCAAGGATCTGGGGTACATCCACGCACCGGGTTCTTCCGCCCGGCGTGAGGCCCTGCACGCCACGCTGATTGGCACGCTGGTGGGTTTTTACGACGGTTTCTTCGGCCCTGGCACGGGCAGCTTCTTCGTGTTCCTGTTCGTGCGCGTGCTGGGTTACGACTTCCTGCATGCCTCGGCAGCAGCCAAGCTGCTCAACACGGCCACCAATATGGCGGCGCTGGCGCTGTTTGCTTCAACCGGCCATGTCTGGTGGCCCGTGGCGGTCACGATGGCCGTGGCCAACATCGCTGGCAGCCTGCTGGGCACGCGGCTGGCGTTGCGGCACGGTGCCGGCTTCGTGCGCGGCGTGTTCATCGCGGTGGTGGGGGCGCTGATCGTGCGCACCGGGTGGGATGCGCTCAGGCTCGCAAGCTGAGGCGCGGGTCAGAACCGGTAGCGTTCGCCCCGGGTCAGCGCGAAGACGGGCAGCGGCAGGTCCAGCGCGGCCAGTTGCCCGGTCACGGCGGCCATCTCGCCCGGCTTGATGTGGGTGATGGCGATCGAGGTGTCGCTGTCCACATCGAGGTGCAGCAGCTCGGCTGCGAGCATCGAGGGCGACAGGTGGCGGCTGATCTCGGCCAGCGCACGCTCGTCGTCGTTGAATGCCGTCTCGATCACCAGCTGGGCGATCGGGCGCCCGCGCAGTCGCTCCCACAGGGCTGGATTCGGACCCGTGTCGCCGGTGAAGATCCACCAGCCCGAGGGGGTTTCCACGCCGACACCGCAGGCGGGTACGGTGTGCCACGCTGGCAGGATCTCGATGTGCAGGCCACTCAGCGTCAGCAGATCACCGGTCTGGAACGGCATCAGCTCCAGGATGGGCTGGTCACGGCGCGGCAGCCGGGTGAAATCGGGCCAGATCACGTTGTTGAAGATGTGCTGGCGCAGGGCGTCCAGTGTCTCGGGCAGGCCGTGGACCTGAATGGGGCGGAACGGCGTCATGGCCAGGCGGCGCTGCATGACGCTGTCGGCGATCAGCGGGATGCCCAGCACATGGTCCAGGTGCGAATGGGTCAGCACGATGTGGTCGATCGCGGCCAGTTCGTCCAGGGTCAGGTCACCGACCCCCGTTCCCGCATCAACAAGCACATGCTCGTCCAGCAGGAAGGACGTGGTCCGGTTGTCGAGGGCAATCGAGCCCGAGCAGCCTAGGACACGCAGATTCATCAGGTTTCCAGGTGAGGACTTGCAACAGAGGCGACCATGCTGCCCCGCACCTCACCCCGGCGCAAGCGAACCTCTGCGCACTTCCGCACTGCTTGCGCCTGGCCGTGGGCGCCAGAGTCTGTTGATGTGAACAAGCACACGTGCCGGTCAGACCACTCAGGGCTGCATGAACTGCATCTGCGTGCCGGCGAGTTCGATCACGTCACCATCTTTCAGATGCACAGGATCGGACTGCACGGGTGCGCCGTTGACGGTCGGCCGGGCATTGCCTTCGACGTGGGCAAACACATAACCGCCGGGACGCTTGGTGATCGAGGCGACTTGCACACCGGGTTTGCCGACGGTGGTGACCACCTTGGTGAGCACCACTTCGCGCCCAGCCGCCGCGCCCGAGAGTACCCGGATCGACGCCTGAGGCACTGTGCCGGCTGCCAGTCCACCGAATCCCGAGGGTGGGAAGGCGCTGGGCATCGTCGGTGCGGTGGGACGTCCGTGCAGGCCGTGCGGGTGCTGGCCCGGCTTGAGGACCATGGTCTTTTCGTAATCGGAGCTGTCCTCGACCAAGTACTTGATCTTGTATTTGCCGATCTCAATCGTGTCGTTGTGTTGCAGCAACTGCTTCTTGATGGCTCGGCCGTTGATGTACGTGCCATTGGTGCTGTTCTGGTCCTCGATGTAGACATCCTGACCGACCATCTGCAGCACGGCGTGCTCCCCGCTCACGGCGAGGTTGTCGATCACGATGTCGTTGTAAGGACGCCGGCCCAAGGTGGTCTTGTCCTTGGTGAGCTGAACTTCCTTGATGACAACACCGTCCAGCGAAACAACAAGTTTGGGCATGAGCAACCTCTGAAGCTTGGCGTCTGGGATCTGGTCCCTGGATCTCAGCGCCGGAATGGCCACCACGCTTGGCCTGCACCGGGCAGGGCGTGAACGGCTACCAGTATCACAGCGATATTATCCCGCCCGCCCGCCTGATTGGCGGCATCGATCAGTGCTTGCGCAGCTTTGTCAATTTCGGGATGTTCGCCCAGTACGGCAGCGATGCGGGGGTCGTCGAGCATGTCCGACAGGCCGTCCGAACACAGCAGGAACCAGTCGTCGGGATGGACGGCATGGACATGGGCTTCGAGCAGTACCACGTCCTCGACGCCGACCGCGCGGGTCACCAGGTTCTTCTGGTGGCTGTAGGCGGCCTGTTCGGGCGAGATCAGTCCGGCGTCGATCTGCTCCTGCAGCAGCGAGTGGTCGCGGGTGAGCTGCATCAGGCGACCATCGCGCCAGCGGTAAGCGCGCGAATCACCGATGTGGCCCAGCAGCAGCCTGCCGCCGCGGAACACCCCCACCACCAGTGTCGTGCCCATGCCAGCGTACTGCGCCTCGGCGTGGGCCGCATTGAAGATGGCACGGTTGGCGTTGTCCACGCACACGTCCATCGCCCGGCGCACATCGCGGTCGGCGGTGTCCGGCCCGGCGTCGCGCAGCCATTGGCCGAGTTCGCGCTGGAGGAAGGCGGTGACCATGCCGCTGGCGACTTCGCCAGCGTTGTAGCCGCCCATGCCATCGGCCAGCACCACCAGGCCGGCCGACTCGTCCAGGGCGACCGAGTCTTCATTGTTGTTGCGGACGCGGCCACGGTCGGTCGCGGAAAAGAACTCGAAAGTCATGGGAAAGACACGCGGGCGGTCCATGGATCAGCGGCGTGATTGTGACGCGGCGGTTCTCGGCGCGGGCATCTGCGCCGTGTGCGGGAATGGTCCCGCCGCGTATTCCTCCACCGATCCGAGCACGGGGAAGTCCTGGCGCTGTGATCTGCTGCGTTGCAGCATGGATGAGATCAGGTGCAGATCGGTGGCCAGTTCGAGTCCGTCGGGATAGCGCAGCTCGGGCCGCTTGTCGAGCAGGATGCCCAGCACGTCCGCCAGGGCCTCGGGCACCGAGGGCCGCAGGCTGCGCACGTCCGGTGCCGGCTGGTTGGCGATGGCACCGATCAGTTCGGTCATCGTGTGGCCCGACAGCGGCAGGTCGCCAGTGAGCATGTGGAACACCAGCACGCCCAGCGAGTACAGGTCGCTGCGGCCATCGGCCTGGCGCCCGGCGATCTGCTCGGGTGACATGTAGGACGGCGAGCCGAGGATCAGCCCGGTGCGGGTGCGGTTGGCGCCGGAGATGCGCGCGATGCCGAAGTCCGTGACCTTCACCTGCCCGCGGGCCAGGTCAATCATCACGTTGGCGGGCTTGATGTCGCGGTGGACCACGCCGAGCGCATGCGCGTGGGCCAGCGCGGTGGCGACGCGGGTGGCGATGGCCACGACAGTGACCATCGGCAGCAGGCTGCCAGCGCGCAGGTGCTGGCTGAGATCATGGCCGGTCAGGCGCTCCATGGCGATGTAGGCAATGCCGTGCGCTTCGCCGGTCCTGAGCACGCGGACGATGTCGGGGTGCTGCAGCCGGCGCGCGGCTTCCGCCTCGCGGTGGAAACGCTGGCGGGCCTCCTGGAGCGCGTAGCCGTCGAACTCGCGGGCCAGCGCCAGCGTCTTGACCGCCACCTCCTGCCCGGTCTCGGTGTCGTGGGCAAGGTAGACCCGGCCCATCGCCCCGCGGCCGAGTTCGCGGTCCAGCCGGTAGGGACCGAGTCGGGGCAACGCGCTGGGCGCATCGGGTGCAGTCAGCGCCGCGCCGGCGAGCACCTCGTCGCGCGACAGCGGCTGCGTCTTCTCCAGTGCCCGCGCGGCGGCCTCGTCGTCGCCGAAGTCCTGCAGATCGCGCGGAATCGGGCGGGTCTTCTCGTAGGCCCGGTCCAGTTCCGCCATGTCCATGGCCTGGGTTTCCTCACTGAATCCTTCAGGCAGTTCCGTGTCGGGAACGTCATCCTCTTCGTCGGGCAGCAGGCGGGGCGCAGCGGGTGCGTGTGCCGGCTTCGGCGTGGTGCGTGGCTCCAGCGGCATCACGTCGAAGGTGGTGATGACCGTGTCGGCCATCGGGGCGTTGATGAGCACGGGTGGCGCAGCGCCGTGTCGGGTGTTGCGGCGCAGCCAGTGTTCGTGCAGGTGCAGTCCGGCCCAGGCACCGAGCAGGCCGAACATCGGCAAGGTCAGTGGCACCCAGATCCGTGCCTGTCCCAGCAGCACATGCGGCACGATCAGCAGCACCAGTCCTGCTGCAGCGGACAGGGCCAGTGCGGCACTGCGCGTGACCCGCGGAACGATCCGCAGCACCAGGCCCGCCACGCCTGCCAGCAAGAGCCATGGCAGCCACCGCACCCAGCTCGGCTGCTGCACCCAGCGGCCGCTGACCAGTGCCGACGTGACCCGTGCCAGCGCCTCGGCCGGGTGAATCGAGTGGCCGTCTGGCAGGCGCACCTGGCGGGCGGTCATGCCCGTGTCGTCGTGGCTGATGATGACGATGCGGCCCTGCAGCCGGGCGGCGGCGGCCGGGTTGTCGAGCACGTCCTGTGCGCTGACCGTCACGATGCCCGAATGCGCTGCCGTCCCCGGCGACCACAGTGGTGCCAGTTGACCCAGCGCATCGACCGAGAGCGTGCGCCCGCCCAGGCGCGGCGGGGACGATTGCAGCGCGGTGTCGATCTGTGTCGGTGTGAGTCCGCGGTGCAGCCCCGCCGCCAGCACCGCGAGCGAGCTGACCCGCCACGTGCCGACCTGCCGCTGCAGCGCGTGGCGGCGCAGCACGTCGTCGCTGTCGGGCTGGATCTCGCTGTGGCCCACGCCTGCCGCGGCATCGCGCAGCAGCGGCAGCGGCCAGGGAGCGGCCAGCGGCGCACCTGTGGGGGTCCGCGCGCCGGGCGCCGGGCTCTTGGGGGCAGGGAATGTCGCGTTCGACGACAGGCCTGGCAGCGCAGCCAGGCTCAGCAGGGTGCGCTGGTGGCGCTCCATGCTGGCGGCGAGCCGGGCGTCACCGTCGAGGTTCAGCTCGCTGCGCTCCAGCATGGCTGGCAGCTCCGGGTACTTGGCCAGCACCGGGTCGGCGGCGATGGTGGCGTTCAGGTGCTGCAGTTCGGCCAGTGCCCGCTCGCTCTCGTGGCCGATGAAGGGCTCGGTCTCGACGACAACACTGGCCTGCGCCAGCCGGTCGATCAACCGCGCGTGCAGGTCGCGGGACCAGGGCGCACGGCCGTAACGGGCCTGGCTGGCCTCGTCGATCATCACCAGTGCCACTTCGGCGGCCTGCGCTGGCGCCATGCGGCTGGTGGTGGCGCGGTCGAAGAGCCACTGTTGTGGCAGCAGGGCCAGATCGGTGGTGGCATGCAGCACAGCGGCGACACCCACGAACAACAAAGCCCAGGCCCTGTCCTGTTTCCAGAAGATGGGGCGTGGGCTGGTCATGGTGGTCGGCCGGGAATGTGCAGTATCGGTCCGACAGTATCGCAGCGCCGGGGACACTCCCGACGCTGTGCAACGCGTCAGACCGTTTGTTCGTCCGCGCTCTTGCCGGCTTCCTGGCGCTTGGCGAGCTGTTTGCCCACCACCACCACCGCGAATGCGAAGAACAGGCTGATCGGAATCTCCAGGTTGTGCAGGTGCTGGTGGACCCAGTCGATGATCGACGGATCGGTCATGCCCATCTCGGCGGCCACAAAACCCAGCAGGGCGGCACCGACCGTGATGATGATCGGGAAGCGTTCCATCAAGTGCAGCAGCAGCGTGCTGCCGAAGATGATCAGCGGAATCGACAGGCCCAGGCCCGCGATCAGCAGCGGGATGCGGGCTTCGAGTGGTGCGCTGTCGGCGGCGGCGGCCACGGCGATGACGTTGTCCAGGCTCATCACCAGGTCGGCCACCAGGATGGTGCGGATGGCGGTTCCGAGCGACGAGCTGGCCTTGATGTCACCATCGCCGTCACCTCCGGCCAGCAGTTGGATGCCAATCCACAGCAGCAGCACCGAGCCGATCAGCTTCAGGAAGGGGTATTGCAGCAACTGCACCGCGAACAGCGTCAGCACCACCCGCAGCACGATGGCTGCGCCGCTGCCGCCGAAGATGGCGGCTTTTTGTTGCTGGGGCGGCAGGCCGCGGGCGGCCAGCGCGATCACGACGGCGTTGTCACCGGAGAGCAGGATGTTGACCCAGATGATTTTCATCAGGGCGATCCAGATGGCGGAGTCGGCTAGGTTCATGGCAATGTCGAATTCGAATGGGGTTGAACCACGGAGTGTCCGGCCACACGCACCGATCGTCAGTGCGTGAAATTACGAATCTGCGGGCATGGTCGGCCGTGCGGCAGGTGATTTTGACAGGTGCAGCAGCGGAACTCCGCTGCGCACGCCTTCTCAACACCATAGGCAAGCAGTACCATTGCCGCGCAGTGCCGGTCCCACGGGCACATCACCATCCAAGACGGAGAAAACACACATGGCAACTGCCAAGAAGGCCGCCGCGAAGAAGGCCCCCGCACAAGTAGTCGAAGTGGCTGTTGCTGCGCACTTTCCCTTTCCAGCACCGGTGGTCGAAGCCCCCGCGGCCGAAGTCAAGAAGCCCAATGCGGCCTTCATGAAGCCGATGACCCCTTCGAAGCTGCTCGCAGCCGTGGTCGGCAAGGGCATGATGCCCCGCACCGAAGTGACCAAGAAGGTCTGGGAATACATCAAGCAGCACAA
>JBEEMX010000071.1:0-10755 GCA_041192465.1 Pseudomonadota bacterium
CGCTGTAGTCCAGCCACACGCTGTTCGGCAGTGCATCCAGTGCGGGGCTGGCCAGTGCCTGCGGTGAATCAACGGGCAGTATCCAGTTTGAACCGGGACCGCACAGGTGCTGGACCAGGCTGTGCATCAGCTGTTCCGGTTCGACCGATGGTGTGCCGCAATGGGACCGCCAGTCCAGTCTGACCGCCAGGAGCTTGCCATTGGCGCCATGAACGGGTGCGTGCCGCAGCATGATCTGATTCAGTGGTGTGGTCGAGTGGGGCATACCGGGTGTCTGTTGGCGCTTCGGTTGTTGGGTGGATCCATCCGCTTCACGCCGTGGGAGTGGCTGATCGGAGATCCTCCATGAGTACATGCAGCGCCTTGTGGAGCTGCCGCTGCAACTCCGTGGCCCGCACCGCATCACCGATGCGGCAGGCAGTTTCCAGCTCGGAGGCCACGCGACGGGCCGTGATGGCCCCCAAGGCGCCCACTGCACCCTTGTGGGCATGCGCCAGGTCTGCGAGGCGCGGCAGCGCCGTGCTGGCGTCCATGTCTGCCAGTTCGATCAACTGTGCCTCGATGCTACCGAGGAACATCGCGGTCAATTCCTGCAGCAATTCCCGGTCCCCCTCCAGCAGCGCCAGCGCGGCAGCCTCATCCCGTATCGGCAGTGCGGGCAACTTCTCTCCGATGGCGGTCGGGATCACCTCGACCCAGGCGCGCTCGGGGGCTGGCGTTCTGGAGGTTTCCGATCGACCCAACACTGGCAAATCACCGCCCGCACGGGGCAGGGCATGGGTCGCCACGGCCGACCGCAGGGTTTGCTTGACGATGGGTTTGCTGATGTGACCATCCATGCCGGCCGCCAGACAGCGCCGCTTGTCTTCCTCCATCGCGTGGGCGGTCATGGCCACAATGGGGGTGCGCCGCACACCCGTGAGGGTTTCTCGTTCGCGGATGCGCACGGTGGCCTCGAAACCGTCCATCACCGGCATCTGCATGTCCATCAGGACGAGATCAAATGCCTCCAGATCCACGCGATCGACGGCTTCCAGGCCATTGGTGGCCTCTGCGACGGTGTGCCCCATGCTTTCGAGGACACGCACCGCCAGCTTGCGGTTGATCGGGTTGTCATCCACCAGCAGCACATACCGCCGATCTGCTTCGCCGTTGATGCCTGCACCCGCACCGGTGCTTTCATGGTCCAGAGAGCTGAGCACCAGGCTGGTCGAAACGGCCAGCGCATCGAAGAGTGACGACACGGCCCCCGGCCAGCGTAGCTGGTGTCCGAATTCCGCCGAAACCGAGGCGGGTACCGGGGCATCCACCAGCAGGATTCTGCCGGGGATCAGGGTTTGCGCGCAGATGTTGGCCCACTGTTCTGCAGTGGCCAGCGGCAACCAGGATGCTTTGACGAGCAGGGGCGGTGTGCTGGTGCCATCGTCTGTGGCGAGTTTGCCCAGAATCTGTTTTGGTGTTCGCAGGAACTCGCAGGTGAGGCGCCATTGCTGCAGGTAGTGCGAGAGCACCTTGTCTGGCATGGGGGCCCGGTCGAGGATCCGTATCGGCGCCAATCCGGGTGTGATCGCCACCGGCTGCACCGCGGCCACGGGCATTTGCAGGCTGAAATGGAAGGTGCTGCCCTCGTCGAGCGTGCTTTCGACGCTGAGGCGACCGCCCATCAGATGCACGAGGTCATTGCAAATCGACACCCCCAGACCCGTGCCTCCGAACTTGCGGGTGATGGACTCATCGGCCTGCGAGAAGGGTGTGAAGATGTGTTCGAGCTTGTCCGATGCGATGCCCATTCCGGTATCCCGGACCCTGAACTCGATGGCCTGGGTACCGTCGGCTCCGATCACCTGCCGGGTGAAGACGCTCAGCAGCACCCAGCCCTTGGAGGTGAACTTGATGGCATTCGACAGCAGGTTGACCAGTACCTGGCGCAGACGGTGGGCGTCTCCGGTGACCAGACGGGGGACATCGCGTCCCATGGCCCATTCGAAGGCGATGCCCTTGTCATGGGCGCGTTCCACCAGCAGGCGGGCGCAGTGCTGCACGCAATCGTGCAGATCGAACTCGACCAGCTCCGCCGTCATCTGACCGGCTTCGATCTTGGAGAAGTCGAGGATGTCGTTGATCAGCGCCAGCAGCGAGTCGCCGGCATTGCGCACGATGTCCAGCAGCTCGCGCTGGTCCGCATTCAGATCGGATTCGAGTGCCAGGCCCGTCATGCCGATGATGGCGTTCATGGGTGTTCGGATCTCGTGGCTCATGTTGGCCAGGAAGCGGCTCTTGGCCTGACTGGCCTGCTCTGCCTGCTCGGACCGCTGGCGCAACTGGCGCTGCACCTCCTTCATGTCGGTGACATCCATGACCACCGACACGAATCCTCGGACCTTGTCACCATCGCGGTCCGGCACGTAGTGCAACAGGTAGTCCCGCTGCCTGCCGTCAGCGAGTTTGCGCGAGCGTTCCAGCATCTGCCGTTCGCCACGCAGCGTCGCACGCAGGCAGGGCTCGATCTGTGAAAATATTTCCAGACCGAACAGATCCAGTTGCGTGCGTCCCACCATGTCGGCCGGATTCAGATCAAACCAGCTCTGGTAGGCCGCGTTGGCCACCGTGCAGCGCATTTCGGTGTCCCAGTGCGCCAGCGGGCCGGGGAAATTGTCGATGAGCAGGTGCATCAGCCGTTCACGTTGCTGCAGCAACCGGGAGTCCTCCTGCCGCGCGCTGATGTCGGCACCGACGGCAAAATAGCCCGAAATCTTGCCGTGTCCATCCGTGTCCGGCACCAGGTGCATCTCCAGCGTGGTGCGGCCGCCTGAATGGGGTTGCTCGATCTCGAAGTGCTGCAAGTGGCCCGACAGTGCCTGCCGGCCGAAGGCCGCGATGTCGTTTGTCACCATTCGGCCGAGCGTGTCTTCGCGGGAGAGCTTGAGTCGCTCGCATTCGGCCTGGTTGACGAACCGGTAGCGTTGCCGGTGGTCGATGTAGGCAATGCACAACGGAACACGGTCCGTGAGTTCACGCAGGAAGGCTTCGCGCTCCTCGGCGCGCTGGCGGCTGCGTTCCACATCCGTCTGGAGCTGCTTGCGCGCGGTGATGTCGGTGCGGATCGAGATGTACTTGCTGATATGGCCGCTGGCGTCGCAGAACGGCACCACCACACTGTCCACCCAGTAAAGCGCACCACTGCTGGCGCGGTTGCACACTTCCTGGCGCCAGGGTTTGCCGGCAGAAACGGTCCGCCACATCTCGATCCAGAACTCCCGCGGATGGAAGCGCGCATTGATGATGCGGTGGTTCTGCCCGAGCAGTTCGGTGCGTTCGTAGCCGGAGATTCGGCAGAACGCATCGTTGACCTCCGTGATGCTGCCGGTACGGTCGGTCATGGAGACGATGAAATGCTCGTCCAGTGCGCGCAGCAGGGCAGCGTTGTCGCGCAGGGCACCCTCCAGGCCTTCCTGTGTCTGGCGCTGGCGGGTCAGGTCGTGGCTGATCTCCAGGAAACCCACCACGGTGCCCTCGGTATTGCGCAGGGGCTGCACCTCGGTGTCCACCCAGGTATCGCGCCCATCCAGCGTGCGTTGGCGCTGTTCCACCCGGCAGGTGCGACCCTCCGTGCTGGCCAGTTCGAGCTGGAGGCGTTGCTCTGCGGGCATTTCGGTGCGGTTGAGCAGGTACTCCTGCATGCGACTGGCGGCGGCCTCCGGCGTATGCACGGTCAGATGCGTGACGCCGTCATCCGCCCACGTGATGCACGACTCCAGTGTCCCGATGGGCACGCAGGCGGCGTTGCGCTGAGGGGGCATGTGCCGCACGCTCGCTGCCAGTCGCCTGCGCAGCACCGTCCAGTGCAAGGCGGTCAGCAGCACGCTGAAGAGCAGCCCGGCCATGGTCAGCCGCAGAGGCCGGTCACTGGCCGCTGCTTGATCGAAGGCGGGGGCGCTGAACACGGTCAGCACCACGGGCCGGCCGTTGATGTCCATGCGGTGCAGCCGCTTGAACAAGGGCGTGGTCGCCACCGAGGGGCTGGCGATGGTGCGGCTGTCGTACAGCGCGCCATGCTCCGATCGCTCAAGGCTGGTGGTGTCCTGGAGCGTGAAATCGATGCGCTGGGTCAGCACTTCATCCACCCCGTGCAGCAGTTCGGTCACGGCCACTGCGGCGAATACCGCACCTGCGGCGGCGGCCCGCCGCTCCCGTGGTGTCGTGACCGGTGCGCCTTGGGGAAAGACGGGCAGGATCATCCAGGATTGCGCGGACTTCACGTTACCCGCAGCCACGGTGGTCGGCTCGGATTGGGTGGCCTGACCGCTTTCCAGCGCGCGTTGCAAGGCTTCATGCTGACGGGGGTCGGCGTTCAGATCCCAACCTGCAGCAGATGCGGCATCGCCCTCGCTCCGGGTCTGGTCGGAGCGAACGGTGTATTTCGCCCCGAGCTGCGCGCGTCGGGCGTACCCGATCTGGCGGACGCTCGGGTAGTGGCGTTTCAGCTCCTGCAGTGCGATGAATGTGTCGAACTGCGTGGCCGACAGTTCGTTGCCATCTGCCACCAGACCCCGCAGGGCGTTGAGCAAGGCGATCGGTTCACCGAAACGCCGTTGCACTTCTGCGGTGGTGCGCTCGACGCTGCGGTCGAACTCACGCTGTGCGGCAGCGTGCTCCTCGCGGCGCAGCCAGGTACCCGCCGCGAGCGAAGTGCCCGCGCACAGCACGGTCACCAGAATCCAGAGGCCGACACTCGATCGGAACAAACGCGGGATGGCGAGCCAGTTCATGCCGGGGGTCAGTCTCGGACGGAGGGGATGGAGAGAATTGTTCGCTGTCCCAGGGCGTGCTGCGGTGGGAACTGAAGCAGGTTCACCGCACTGTTCTCGGTCTGGCAGACCGGGCGTGGCATCAAGATGGTGCGCCATGGACCGATAACGGCACTGGGCCACGTCAACCGGACTCTGCTACGACATGATCTCTCTGAATCTGCCGGCCGCATCCGCTGGCCGCTCGCAAGGCTGGGCGTTCCCCGATTCACATGCGACGAGGGATCCCCGTCTGGATCTCCTGCGGGGGCTGGTCTTCGTGCTGCTGTTCGCGGTGCATTTCGATGTCTTCTCCGTGTTCACCTACCTGTCGTGGGAGCGCATCGGAGTGGTGTCGTCGGCCGAGACCTTCGTGGCCTTGGCGGGGATCGTGGTGGGCATCGTGTTTGGCCGCAAGATGCGGGCGGACGGCCTGCGGGCCTGTGTCCGGCCCATGCTGGCGCGGGCGTGGGATCTCTACAAGGCCAACCTGCTGGTGATCCTGCTGGTCGGGGCGCTGCGGTATGTGCCGGGTCTGGACATGGACTCGGTGACCACCTTTGCCGACCCCTACACGGGCGCCATCTACCCGCTCTATCCGCTGCTGTCCGAAGGGGTGTTCAAGCTGGTGCTGGACGCCGCCTTGCTCCGCTGCGGGCCGCACCAGTTCCAGGTGATCGGCCTGTACGTGGTGCTGTTCCTGCTGTCACCGCTGGTGCTGTACTGCATCGACCGGCGCAAGACACGCTGGCTGTCAGCGGCCAGCTTCGCGCTGTATGCCTACAACTTCTTGCTGCTGGAAACGGTCTCCGGCACGGCCGAGATCCGCCTGACCGGTGCGCAGTTCGAATACGCCTTCCCGCTGGCCGCCTGGCAGTTGCTCTATGTCCACGCCGTCATCGCTGGTGTGTTCAAGGAGCAGGTCGTCGAGTTCCTGTCCCGGTCGTCGTCGCGCTGGCTGGTCTGGCTCAGTGTGACCCTGACGCTGCTGTTCATGGTGTTCACGCTCAACCACCCGATGGACAAGTTCCCCGATTGGGCGCGGTTGCACCTGATCGGTAGCGTGCAATTCCTCGACCTCTACAGTCGCTTCTTCCTCAAGCACAACCTCGGGCCGGGCCGGCTGCTCAACGAGGTGGTGCTGTTCATCAGCCTGTTCGCGTTGCTGACCGTGTGCTGGCGGCCGATCGAGCGGGCGCTGGGCTGGTTCTTCATTCCGCTGGGCCGCGCATCGCTCTACGTCTTCACGGTCCACATCTTCCTGGTCCTGCTGGTGGACAACCTGCCGCTGGGCCATTCGGAGAACTTCGTGCTCAACAGCCTGCTGCACGCGGGCTTGCTGGTGGCGGTGTGGTGGTGCGTGAAGAAGGAGTGGCTGTTCCGCTGGGTGCCGCACTGACCGGCTTGACCGCTGGTTCAGGGCTTGTGCTGGAATTCGAGCACCGTGTTCCAGGCCGCGGTCTGGAGAAAGCGGGCGATCTCGGGGTCGATGCCGGCGGTGTAGCGGCTGCCCACGGGCGACAGGCCGGTGAGGGCGGCGAAGACGGTGCAGGCGGCGAGGTAGGTGCCGCGCATCGTCGGGTGGCGCAGGTCGGGCTGGTGCAGGCGGATGTCCGGCCGCTCCGCGAGCGCGCGGGCAAACGCGAGTCCGGCCGGGATGACCTGTGCATCCAGGGTGCGACCGGCGGCGACGTACTCGCGCACCAGCACCTCGGTCATCTCGGGGCGGTCCTGGTAAGCCCAGGACATGAACAGCACCGGCTGCGCGCCGTATGCGCGCACCACCTCGACCTGCCGTGCCATGTCCGCGTGGAAGCCCTCGCGCAGCGCGGGATGGGTGGCGCACTGGCTGCAGTCCATCAGCAAGACCGAATCGAAGCGCCGCCCCTGCGGCGTGAAGACGACGCCATTGGATTCGTCGAAGCGGAAGGTGCCGAGCGTGCCAGGGCGCAGATAGGCGTGCAGATCGTGCCAGCCGATGCCGGCGCCGCTGATCGTGGCCGAGATGGCCTGGTAGGGCTGTGCGCGGCCACTGGCCTGCATCAGCGCCTCGACGTGGCTGTGCATGCTGTTGTTGGAATAGAAATAGCTGTTGCCGACCCACAGCGCTGACGTGGTGGGCTTGCGTGCTTGGGCGATATCCGGCGCGGCGACCTGGGCTTGCACCCAGCCAAAACCCAGGCCAAAGCCCAGCGTCAGCAGGGACAGAAACCGCGGAGTACGGGCAAGCGTCTTCATGGTGTCATGGTGGGCTGGAGATTGGGACAGCGGTGGTCCACCGGGTTGTCCACCCGCAGGACCGGCAGGCCGCCGCGCAGCGTGTGGTGCAGGGCCAGCAGGACGCTGGCGTTGGTGTCGAGCGTCAGCGCACGGTTGAGTTCGCCCGAGAGGTAGCGCCCGCCGTGGAGTCCGTGGTCCGAGGGTTCGATCTGATCGGCCAGTGCGCGGGCAGACCGCGTGGCGGCGCCGGTGTCGATGGCCGACCAGAGGTAGGCGGACTTGGTGCTGAAGGTGGCCAGCGCAGGGTAGGGCTGCTGGTCAAACCCCGTGACCTTCCAGGCACCCGCCACAGGCATCAACTGGCCTTGCACGAACCAGGGCGGGCGGTCGAGCAGTTCGTCGGCGACCATGACGGGTTGTCCGCGCCGTGCGGCCAGTTGGTGCTGAGCCACCAGTGCGGCGCGCGCTGCCGACTCGAAGCAGCCGTCCAGTCCGCCGAATTCGATGATGCCGCGGGCGAAGACCTCGGCCGAGATCGACCCACCGTCGCGCCGATCCTCGGGAAAGCCCACGCCGTCGGTGCTGCGCAGCAGGGCGTCGTCGTAGCCGAACATCCGTGGCAGCACGACGCCCCACAGCGACAGCGCCGCGGCTGTCACCTGCTGGCGTCCCAGCCGCAGATCGCGCTGCAGCAGTTCGCGCTCGCCCGTGTGCAGCACGCTGTGCAGTTGGCCTGCCGCCACCAGCCGCTGCAGCCGCAAGCGGGCCACGACCGACTCGACCGTCGGGGCCAGGTCTGGCGTGGTCTGCGCCAGGGCTTTCAGCCACAGCAGCAGGCGCCCGATGTCCTCGGCCGACCAGCCGCTGCCGATGGCCGAGCTGTGGGCGGAGAGGTCCAGCATGCGGCCGGTGCGGCTGTCGTACTCGCGGTTGAAGAGCTCCTGGTTGTAGAGCGGCAGTCCGCTGAGGGTGTTGAGCAACTGCCGCATGTCGGTCAGGAAGTCCTCCCGCTCGACGAACTGCAGCGCCAGCGCCGACAGGTAGGCGCTCACCGTCATGGCGATGTCGGCCACCGAGGTCACGGGGTAGGCGTCCTTGCCGTTGACCAGCCCGGTGGTTGATTGCCGGTTGACTTGCACGTAGCGCCAGGCGAGCAGGGCGGTGGCCCGCTCGGCCGGGGTGAGGCTGCGGGCGGCGCCTGCGCGGGGCTGGAACTGCCGGGGCAGCCGCACCGACTGCAAAGCCAGCGCCGACCCGGCTGCAGGAGGCGCATCCATCTGGGCGGATTGCACGGCAACTGCCGTGCGCGGCATCCACGAAGGTGCAGGTCCGGACGCCGCCGCCACCACCACGGGCGCGGACGTGGACGTGGACGTGGACGTGGACGCGGGCCCAGGCGCCGCGCCCGGTCCGGTGGCCACCCGTGGCTCGCGGGCGACACCGCTCGGCCGTGGTGCGTCGGTGTGGTTCACGTTGTAGCGCGGCTGGGGGCTGGTGATCTCCTCGGCCGAGGTCGGGCGGCCCGCGCCGGCCATGTACTGCGGCGTGATGTTGCTGAGATCGGTGGAGCCGTTGCGTGGCTCGACCAGGCCGGTGCGGGGGCCGGTGTAGGTCAGGATCTCGACCCGCTTCACCATGTCCATGAGCATCTGCTCGTCCGCGCTCAGCGAGGGCGCGGACGTGGCATCACTCTGTGCCAGTTGGCGCTCCAGCGCGCGCCAGCGGGTGCGCAGGGCGTCGCGGTCCTGCTCCCAGGCACCACCGGATTCGAGGTATTGCCGGACCGCGTCCGACCAGCTCACGTAGGCGCGGGCGTCTCCTGCCCGCTCGTAAGCGATGGTGGCGAGCACATGGGCGTAGGCGGACTCCCGCAGTCCTGCCGGCGTGCGCCGCTGGGTGGATTCCTCGGCGGCGCGCAGCCAGGCCTCGGCCGCCAGCACGGGCTTGTTGTCGCGCAGGTGGACCCAACCTGGCTGTGCAGATTTTGGGAATGCCTGGGCCAGTGCGCCCACGCTGGTGCAGGTCAACAGGCAGGCGCTCAGCACCTCCAGGAGATGCTTGCGTTTCATGGGCGGGGTCGCATCAGCGCAGGAAGGAGCGGCCGTCGGTTGTGGTCGGTGCCTTGCACACCGGGCGCTCCACCGGGAAACAGTGTTGCGGTCGGGCAAACTGGTTGCCCAACGTGTAGCCGAAGTAGCCGATCTGCGACTGCTTCGGGTACTGGCGGCCCTGCGCCTTGTACAGCAGGGCCTGCAGCACGAACGCATTGGTGGACAGCGTCAGCAGATCCTCGTAGCCCCCGGAGGCTTCGTAGCGGCCCTCGAACCAGCCCTTGTCATTCTTGTGCAGGGCTTCGACCGACAGCAGGAGCCGGTCGGTGTAGGCGTTGCGCGCCAAGGCCCACATGCCGAACACCGCCTTGGTCGCCACGAGCGACATGCCCTCGACCTGGCGACCTTGGTCCGACAGGGTGTTCCACGCATAGCCCGAGGCGAACACGGTGTCGTAGACGAAGAACGGCGGCTTCTGCAAGGGGTGGTCGGTGCGTGCGGTGAGGATGCCCTGCTTCTGGTAGCGCAGTTCCTGGATGCGGAAGATGTCTTCGGTGAGCTTCTGCAGCGTGTCGCTTTCCTGCCGGTTGCCGAGCAGCTTCGGATCGCGCGGGTATTCCCAGCCGAACTCGATGCCCAGCAGGACATACGGCATCGTCACCACGGGTGCGATTTCTCCGGTCACGCGGTCGTCGCGGGCATCGACCTGGAGCTTGACGCCCATCACGTCGATCGCCTCCCACGGCGCCGTCACGGCCGACTTGCGTGTCTCGAAACCCCAGGCGGCAAAGCCTGCGCTGGCGTACTGGAGGTAGCCGAGGCGGCCTTCCTGGGCGGGAGAGGTGCGCCCTTCCTTGCTGCCGGCACCGAACAGCACCCCGCAATCGTCGATGACCGGGCAGAAATTCCAGCGCAGCACCACCTTGTCGAAGTATTCGCGCAGGTGCGGGTAACGCTGGCCGGCGATCTTCATCCACGTCAGCAGCCGGCCGATCTCGATGGCCGACCAGCCGATGTCGGCCGGCTGGTTCGCGAAGTTGACCATCAGGCCGTTCTGGGTGTTGTAGACCCGGTTGGGCAGCGACAGGTTCGACAGCGGCATGTTGTTCAGGAAGTCCAGCAGCTTGGACACCCGCCGGTCGAACTCCAGCAGATCGATCAATCCCAACTGGTTGGCGGCCACCAGCGCGGCCAGGTAGTCGCCGATCTGCCAGACGGTCGTGGTAGGCACCTTGTCCACCGAGTTCACCAGCCCGGTGGCGGGCACGGTGTTGTTGTCGATGTACTTCCAGGCGGTTTTTGCCCAGTCCAGCTCCTTGGGCGTGAGCTTGCCCGAGCGGCCGACATGGCCGATCTGGAGCACCTCCTGCGTCGCGCGATCGACGCCGCGCGCCACCACACCGCAGCCAGTGCTGGTCAGCGCGGCCGCGCCTGCCAGGACGGTGAGTAGTCTTTGAAGCGTAGGTCTTCGCATGTGATGCAGCTCTCAGCGGGGTCCGGTGCGCGCCCCAGTGCCTTGAGGATATTGGTGGGGCCGAAGATCCGCGGGAGCAACGATCCTCGGCTGGGGTCCGACAACTGGCTGCTGCGGCGCACGAAGATCGGGCGCGCCAGGCTGTTCTCGGCGAAGGGGTCGGCGTTGGTGGATTCCCACAGCCCCCCATCGACCTTGCCCCATTTCAACAGCTTGCCCTGCA
>JBEEMX010000072.1:0-16144 GCA_041192465.1 Pseudomonadota bacterium
CGGCAAACCGGCGCAGCACAGCAGTCAGGGCCGGGTTGCCGCGTGGGTCATGCACCGCGAACACTTTGGGCTGAAAATACTGGACGATTGGCGTGGCCACGATTGCAAGAGGCATCGAGCTGATCGAATGGGCCAGAAAATAAGCGGACAGTTCGGGCGCACTGACGTGTCCCAGAAGAATGGACTTGTCCAATTGCGTCGCGGCGGCCCCCACCAGCGAAGACACCATCAGCGCACGGGATCGCTTGACAAGCTCGACACAATTCGCCACCGAGAAGCTCTCCCTGCAGAATGTTGTCGCACGGGTTGGTCGCACGTGTTTCGTGGAGAGCACTCTAGAAACCAACGCCCCGGCGAGAGAAAATATTGCCTGCGCCACGACAAAGGCTTCAATCGAAGGCGAAATGAATTTCAAGGCAGCCCAGGTTCCCAGGGCTCGCAGCAAGACCGTGAAAGCATTGCACAATGCACCCTCGAAGAACTTGGACAAGGCAATCAGCGCAGCGCCATGCAGCCCCTGCACCACCACCCCAAGCAACAATAGCCAGACACAAAAATACATGGGCACCTGCGCAGGGCTCCAGTTCCACAGTGCCAGACCCGCAACCAGAACTGCGCCCCCGATCAGGTAGAGCAGGACGAGGGCACCTTCAGCATCGAGCAATACGCGCAGCGGGTGCTTCGATCCTTCACTGGCGCCAACGAGATCTCGTCCAATGGTGGTCTGCACACCAAAGTCCAGCAGAATAGCGACAGCTTGCAGCGATACAATGACCGCCACGATCGAAAAATCATCCGCCCCCATCAACCCCAGATAGACAGGCATGAAGACAAAGCCTGCAACAGCACCGACAAACTTGCTGCCATACAGGACAGCGACTTTCAAAACTTCCAGAGAGAAGAATTTTCCGATATCCATACAAGCGCATTACCGGCTTTCCGCACACCGGCGCACACCATTGACCACCTGCGCCAGATCCTGCTCGGTCAACCACCAGCCGCACGGCAAGGCAAGGATACTGGCCATGAAGTGTCCAGTCTGTTCAAGCCGGCGCCGCTGACTGCCAAACCCGGTGTAGACATCGTTGGGCTGGTGCAGCTTGGCACACTGGATACCTTGCTGCTTGAGTTCGGTCAACATGCGGTCGCGCTGCTCGCAACGCACCAGCCAGACCCAGAAGGCGGGATCAGCCTGCTCTGGCCAGCCGATCGGGCCAATCCCCTCGACCCCGGCGAGCGCCTCCACCAGCCAGGTAACATGGCGGCGGTTGCGTGCGAGCCGCTCGTCGAGCGAGCGCAGACGGTGCCGAGCCAAGGTGGCATTGACATGGTTGAGTGGCGAAGACATGCCAATGCGGGGTACGTCCGACGCAGGATTGATCTCGCCGAGCGGATCCCGGAAGGTGGCGATATCGATGCCAAAGCGCCGCAGCCGCAAGGCTTCGCGCGCGGTGGCTTCGTCTGGGCACACCAGCGCAGCCCCCTCAATGCCATTGACTTGCCGGTTGGCGTAGAACGAGAAGACCGCGAAGTCTCCGACCAACCCAACTGGCCGGCCATTCCAGCGGGCCCCCAGCGCGTTGTTGGCATCTTCGATCAGCACGAGGTGGTGCTGGTCACAGAAGGCACGCAGGGCCTCCAGCGGCGCGGGATAGCCTGCCACATGGTAGACGATCAAGGCCCGGGTGCGCGGTGTGAGCGCCGCTTCGCAGTCCGCCACTGACATGCTGGCCAGAGCGGAATCGATGTCCACCCAGACCGGCACAGCGCCAGCCTGCGTGATGGCGGTGTTCGACGACAGGCAGTTGTAGGCCAGGGTGAGGACTTCAGCACCTGGGCCGACACCCGCCAGTTGCAGCGCCAAGGTCAGCGCATGGGTCATGTCACCGAGCACGACCACTCGACCGCCGCCCAGGTAGGCCGCCAGATCCTGCTCCAGCCCGGCCACGTTAGGGCCAGCGGCCAGTTGCCCGCTCGCCAGCACAGGCTGCAGCACCGCCTGGTCCTCCAGGGCGAGTCGGCAATCGAACAGGGCAACGGGGGCAACCACGGCGCTCACCCTCTGCGCAACGCATCGGCGATGCGCGCACGGTCAGCCTCGCTGACCCACCAGCCACAGGGAATGTGGACCAACCGCTGGTAGAAACGGTCCAGCGCAGGCATGGGACGGCGGAAGGGTTCAAACACCGAGTGGTAGTGATTCGGGCGGTGCAGCTTGGACGCCATCACACCAATCGACGCCAGGCAACGCTCGACCGCATCGGAATCGTCGGCCAGCAGCGTGTAGAGCCAGTAGCTCGGCTGCGCCTGGGCGGCGAACCGGGCTGGTGTCAGACCGGGAATAGCGGCCAGCGCCTCGTCGTAGTAACGGCCATTGTCGATGTGCCGAGACAGCAGGTCGCCGATGCCGGCGAGCTGGCACTTGCCGATCACGGCAGCGACGTTGTGCATGTTGTACTTGTAGCCAGGGGTCGTGATGTCGACCTCGGTGCGGGGCACGCCCTTGGTCAACCCGAACCAGCGCAGGCGACGCGCCTCGGCCAGACGGGATGCGTCACGCATCGTGAGAACACCGCCATCGACGGTGGTCATGTGCTTGATGGCCTGGAACGAAAAGATCGCAAAATCTCCGATCGTGCCCACCGGCTGACTGCCGAATCGCGCGCCCAAGGCGTGTGCGCAATCCTCGATCAGCATCAGCCCGTGTCGATCGGCGATGCCGCGCAAGGCATCAAGCTGCGCCGGGTAACCAGCGTAATGCACCACGACGATGGCCCGCGTCCTGGGGCTGATGCAGGCCTCGACCGAAACAGGATCGAGATTGCCGTTGTCCACCTCGACATCGGCGAACACCGGCATCGCACCAACCTGCAGGATGGTGGTGTTGGTCGGTTCGGCCGTCATCGAGGTAGTGATGACCTCATCACCCGGCTTGACGCCAGCCATCAGCAGCGCGACATGCAAGGCGGCGGTGCCGCTGCTCATCGCGAGGGCGTGCGGCAGGTCGAATGTGCGGGCGAACTGGTCCTCGAATTGGTAGACGTGCTCACCCTCGGCCAGCATGCCGCTGTAGAGCACCGATTCCAGTGCCGGCATCAGGAGCTCTCGCGGCGGCATCGCCACCTTGACCAAGGGAATCGAGACAGGTGGATTGACCATGGGCGTAGCGGGAAGAGCAGTCAGTGGAAGAGGTTCAGGCAAAGGATCAGACACGGTCAAGTACACGAACGTCCGGCAACACACGGCCAGTATCAGGTGTCACCCAACGAACGAAACGGGTACGGCTCGGCCGAAGTTGCATAGAGCACCCACACGCCTGCAATGCACCGACGAGGCGGTCCCCCTCAATGGCATTGAGCACCCAGTGCTGTGGCAATGAGGTCACCAATAACTCGGCGACATCGTGCTCGTCGCCATGCCACTCGGCGACAGCCGGGCCTGCGGCTGTTTCCAGGACGATGGCACTCGCCACACCGCGGGCGGTCTCAACGTCCAGTCGACGCGCCGACCGTGCAAAAGCAGGTAGCCCTCGCAGCACAGCCCCGATTGAAACGGTTTCCGACGGCCAAGGCTGCTCAGTCTGCAGGGGCAAGGGCACCACTTCGGATCTGGACACAACGTCGCCGAGCAGCTCAGATCCACCAAGGACAAAACCGTGCCGGGCATAGACCTCCGGTTTCTGCGTCCACAACAGCAACGCCGTCAACCCCTGCTGCCCGGCTTGTGCGGTGGCCACCTCAAGCAATCGATGACTCCAACCTTTGCCACGCTCCGATGCCTCGACGCACACCAATCCAACCAACCCGCATTGCCCACCATCGGACATCGGTATCCTCCGGATCACGAGACCGCCCACCAAGGTACCGCCCACCCACGCGCACACAGAAACTGTGCGGCACTCCTGGTCGATCCAGGGGAAATGGTGTGCCAGCGAAATCCCACGTCCACGAGAAGTGAAGAATACTCGCCAAGCCAGCGCCCGGAAATCAGATGGGACACCGGCCAGCCACGCGACAGTTTCAGTCATGGCGAGGTGACCAGCACCCGGTTTGGCCTGGCACGTTGCCGAAGCCCCCCAGCACGGCCCGCACAGCCAGAACAAAACCCACCAACAGCGCAGCCCCGAGCGCCAGCAATGCACGCTGCGGCTTGCTTTTTCTTTCCGGAGCTTGCGCCACATCCACCACCTGGATCAGCGCGCCCTCGCGCCCTTCATCCGCGCGGGCCAGCTCGAACTGTTTTGCATACAGATCGAACAGAGTCTCCTGATACTTGTACTCCCGGTACCGGCTGATGTAGCCAGGATCACCATCGACGACTTGCTCCGTTTGTTCTTGGCGGCTCAGCTCCGCGCGCAGTGCTGTCACGACCGTCTGCTGCTGCCGCACTTCGGATGCCCCATCGGCCAAGGTACCGCGCAGCGTCTGCAGCTTGATCTCGGCAGAGGTCAGTTCCGCACGAATGCGGGCATAGCCCTCTGCCGCCGCTTTTGGTTCCGCGCGCAATGCCCCCGAGTTGAACCCACCAGCCTGCAAGGAAATCTGGGCCTGCGTCAGCCGTTCCTTGGTTTCACCGAGTTTCTGCTCGAAGAACTGGCGGCGCTGCTGGGCCTCACTGACAGCGAGGGTGTTCGTCATCTGGCGCAGATGATCGACGTAAGCGTTGGCCATGTCGGCCGCGCGCTGAGGATCTTCATCGTCTACTGCGACCGAGATCAATCCGTCTTTCTTGCCCACGCTGATGGTGACATTTTTCAGCAGCACCTTGCGGGCATCCATCCGGTACTGGACCCCGTAGACCGCCATCAGCTTGAAACGATCAATCAGTCGATCCGACACAGTGGCACTCTGCATCAAACCGATGTATTGGTCCGCCGTGTTCTTGAGGCCGCCACCGGCCAATGCACCCAATGCACCTAGCGCACCCAGTGCGGCGGCTGCGCCGTTCTGCTGCTGCTGCGGCGGCATGATCAGCGTTTGCGCGGTAAAGATTGGAGGCAGCAGCATCGCACCGCCAAAACCCAGTGCGCCGGCGACCACACTGCCACCCAAGATCGATCGCCAGCGAGAGGTCAGCAGTGAGAACAGCGCACCGAGGCTGATGCTGTCGTCCTCGTCGTTCAGTCCAGCCATGGCTGAGGCGTCAGGGAGGGTCTTCATGCTCTGGTCAATTCTTCAAGGTCTTCAACGCCGCCGCCCCGATACCAAACTGATACAGGATCTGCGTCCATTCCTTCAGATCCTGGACCCAGGTGGTCTTGTTCATCATCTCCGGCACAAACACGGTGTCGCCCGGTTCGGCCTTGACCTTGGTCACACCGCCCACCAGCCCGAAGAAGGACGAGCGTTGCAACTGACTCAGCACGCTGCCGTTCGGACGCAGCACGAACGTGGCACCCGGGTCGGACCCGCGGGACGGACCTCCGGCCAGGTCCAGGAATTCACCCAGCGTCTTGCCGGGCTCCAGCAGAAACGCACCACTGTTGAACACCGAGCCGAACACGCTGACCGTGGTCGGCCGCGCCGGCACGTAGACACGGTCCCCGTCCTCGATGGGCAGGTCGGGAATCGTGCTGGCCTCCGGTGCAAGCTGGAGAACAATCCGCCCGGTCGGACGAACTTGACGGAGCTTTTCGATCAGGCGGGACGTTGCCGTGCTGCGCTGCTCGAAGGTCGCGGCCTCGTCGGCACTGATGGCGCGCTGGGTCGCCGAGGCACGGGCGAACTCGGTTTCCATGTCGCGCAACGCACGGTCGTAGCTCTGCTGCTGGGCCACGCGGACACTTTCTCGCGTGAACTCGGTGCCGTAGACATACGCATTCGGCGTGAGCCCGCCCGCCAGATCGACCGCCATGCGGGTCGTGATGCCCGGTGGCAGGACATATTCCCCAGGCTTGATCACCTCGCCTTCGATGCGCACACGCTTGTTCTGGCGCGCCACAGGCTGGGTCGCATCCACCGCACTGAAAGCGCGCAGCACATCGCCGCTGCCCGGCGCCTGTGCGTTGTCTTCGGGCAGGCTGAGCTGGGTGATGCGGGTCTTGGAGCGGTCGTCCAGGCGTTCGATGGCCAACCGGCTGCGGTCGGCCACGGCCGTGAAGCCCCCGGCCATCGCCACGATGTCGGCGATCTTCTCGCCCGACTTCATCTCGAAGATGGCGGGTCGGTTGACGCTGCCGACCAGCGCCACCTGAGGGCCGATCGGGCCGACGTGGATCACGTCGCCGTTCTGCACGACCCGGTCCGCGCTGCGGTCACCCTTGAGCAGCAGGTCGTAGAGGTCGTAGCGGGTGACGGTTTCCTTGCCGCGCCGCAGCTCGATGCTGCGCAGGCTGCCTGCGGAGGCGGGTCCGCCGCTGCGCATCAGCGCATTGACCACGCTCGACAAACCTCCAACGGTGTACACACCGGGCCGCTTGACGTAGCCGGTCACATACACCCGCACGCTGCGGATCTGGCCGAGCGACACGCTGATCTGGTAGTTGCGGAACACCTGCCCGACGCGGCGCGAGATGACGTCCGTCAGATCGGCGTAGCGCACGCCAGCCACCATGATCGTGCCGACACGGGGAATCGAGATGCGCCCGCTCCGGTCGACCATGACGCGCAGATCGGCGTCGACCGAACCCCAGAGCGAGATCTGCAGTTCGTCACCGGAGCCGACGATGTAGTCCGCCGGCACCAGACCGCTCGACTCGGCGATGTCATAACTGGCCTTGCCGGTGATGAGCTCCTGGCCGAAGCGCTGCACGCCGGTGTAGCCCAGCTTGCGCACGTAGGTTTCGAATTCGTCGACACCTGCACCGGTTGCCCGGTTGAACGGTGCCGCCGGATCTTCCTGCACAACGGCATCTTCGCGGTCACGCAGACGCTCGTCCGTCGGATCCATGCCGGCACGGGCCGCAGATGGACGTGTCGGCGACTGCTGCAACCGCACCGGGCCGTTGGCATTCGTGCCGGCACCGCTGTTGACGGCATTGGTCGACGTGGCCGCCGTGCTGTCACTCGGTGTGGCAGAGGTCTGCGCGACCGTCCACGAAGACGTTCCAGCGGCGACCAATGCCACGACACTCAGACGACAAAGGGGAGAACTCAGGCGGGAAGCAAGCATGGAGCGTCGGACCAGATCGAAACGACCCCGCGGGGTTGCGGGGTCGGCGCCGATTGTAGAGGGTGGATTCCGGGCGCTTGTCCGTGGTCCGGATGGGGATAAGGTTTCAGTCGAAACGCCGCGCGTGTGCCAGCACGGGTGCAGCGATGTCCTTGCCTGAAAGCAGCGGCGCCATGCCAAGGTCCGGCCAGGTGATGCCGATGGCCGGATCGTCCCAGCGCACCGCGCCTTCGCAGTCGGGCGCGTACAGGTCCGTGGTCTTGTAGAGAAAGTCCGCGCTGTCGCTGGTCACGACGAATCCGTGGGCGAACCCCGGCGGAATCCAGAACTGGCGGTGGTTCTCGCCGGTCAGCTCGACACCGACCCATTGCCCGAAGGTCGGGCTGCTCTGGCGCAGATCGACCGCGACGTCGAACACCGCGCCTTGCGTGCAGCGCACGAGCTTGCCTTGGGCGTGGGGCGGCAACTGGTAGTGCAGACCGCGCAACACGCCCTTGGTCGAGCGCGAATGGTTGTCCTGCACGAAGTTCACTTCGTGCCCGACCACCTCGTTGAACACCTTCTGGTTGTAGCTTTCCATGAAGAAGCCGCGGGCGTCGCCGAAGACCTTGGGCTCCAGGATGAGGACGTCGGGAATGGCGGTGCGGATGACGTTCATGCTTCAGTAAACCTTCTCGTGCAGCACCTTCTGCAGGTACTGGCCATAGCCGTTCTTGAGCAGCGGCTGGGCGAGCCGCTCCAGTTGCGCGGCGTCGATCCAGCCGCGGCGGTAGGCGATCTCTTCCGGACACGCCACCTTCAGCCCCTGGCGCTTTTCCAGCGTGGCGATGAACTGCCCCGCTTCCAGCAGGCTGTCGTGCGTGCCCGTGTCGAGCCAGGCGTAGCCGCGGCCCATGATCTCGACATTGAGTTGCCCCTGCTTCAGGTACACCGCGTTCACGTCCGTGATCTCCAGCTCGCCGCGCGGGCTGGGCGCGATGCTGGCGGCGATGTCGCAGACCTGCGTGTCGTAGAAGTACAGCCCCGTGACGGCGTAGTGGCTCTTCGGCGCCTTGGGCTTTTCCTCGATGCTCAGCGCACGGCGGTGGCTGTCGAAATCCACCACGCCGTAGCGCTCGGGGTCATGGACGTGGTAGGCGAAGACGCTGGCGCCTTCGCTGCGGGCCGTGGCGCTGTTGAGCAGGTGCTGCAGGTCGTGGCCGTGGAAGATGTTGTCGCCCAGCACCAGCGCGCTCGGGGCGCCGCCGACGAATTCGCGGCCGAGGATGAAAGCTTGTGCCAGACCATCCGGGCTGGGCTGCACGCAGTAGCTCAGGTTCAGGCCCCAGCGGCTGCCGTCACCGAACAGGGCCTCGAAGCGTGGCGTGTCCTGCGGCGTGCTGATGATGAGGATGTCGCGGATCCCGGCGAGCATCAGCGTGCTCAGCGGGTAATAGATCATCGGCTTGTCGTAGACCGGCAGCAGCTGCTTGCTGATGGCCAGTGTCGCCGGGTGCAGCCGGGTGCCGGAGCCGCCGGCCAGGATGATGCCTTTGCGTTGCATGGGGTTCCCCTGTATGCGGTCGTGTGCAGTCGTGTGGATCAGCCGAGGATCTCGGTGAGCATGCGCTCGACGCCCTGCTGCCACGGCGGCAGGCGCAGGCCGAAGGTGGCCTGCAGCTTGGTGGTGTCGAGGCGCGAGTTCAGCGGTCGTTTCGCTGGCGTCGGGAAAGCGCTGGTCGGCACCGGGTCGATGGCCTGGACCCTCAGTTCGCGGCCGAGGCGGCGAGCCTGTGCAATGACGAAGCTGGCGTAGCCGTGCCAGCTTGTCTGCCCCCCGGCCACCGCGTGGTAAGTGCCCGAGAGGTCCAGATCCGGCTGTGCCATCGCCGTGCGCAGCATCTGCGCGGTGAGGTCGGCCAGCAGGTCGGCGCCGGTGGGTGCGCCGATCTGGTCGTCGATGACGGTGAGCTTCTCGCGCTCCGCGGCCAGCCGCAGCATGGTCCTGGCGAAGTTGCCACCGCGTGCGGCGTAGACCCAGCTCGTGCGCAGGATCAGGTGTTTGCAGCCGCTGGCGCGGATGGCGTCTTCGCCTTCGAGCTTGGTCTGGCCGTACACGCTCAGCGGGCCAGTCGTGTCGTCTTCGCGGCGGGGCTGGTCGCCGCTGCCATCGAAGACGTAGTCGGTGCTGTAGTGGACCAGCCACGCGCCGGTCTCGGCCGCGCAGCGCGCCAGCACGCCAGGGGCGGTGGCGTTGATGGCGCGGGCGAGGTCGGGTTGGCTCTCGGCCTTGTCCACGGCGGTGTGTGCAGCGGCATTGACGATGATGTCCGGGCGCACTGCTGCGACCGTCTCGGCGAGCCGCTCGGGCTGGCTGAAGTCACCGTGCAGGTGGACGCTGTCGTGGTCGAGTCCGACGACTTCGCCCAGCGGGGCCAGCGCGCGTTGGAGTTCCCAGCCGACCTGTCCACCCTGGCCCAGCAGGAGAATCTTGAGGCCGCTCATGCGCGCTCGCCGTAGTTCTGGCTGACCCAGTCGCGGTAGGCGCCGGTGCGCACCGCGTCGATCCACGCCGTGTTCTCCAGATACCAGCGCACAGTCTTGTCGATGCCGGACTCGAAGGTCTCGGCCGGCGTCCAGCCGATCTCGCGCTCGATCTTGGTCGGGTCGATGGCGTAGCGGCGGTCGTGGCCGGGGCGGTCGGTAACGAACGTGATCTGCGCTTCGTACTGCGTGCCGTCGGCCTTCGGGCGCAGCACGTCGAGCTTGCGGCAGATGACCTGCACGACATCGAGGTTCTTGATCTCGTTCTTGCCGCCAACGTTGTAGACCTCGCCCAGCCGGCCCTTGGCCAGCACCTGGCGGATCGCCTCGCAGTGGTCGCGCACGTACAGCCAGTCGCGGATGTTCTGCCCGTCGCCGTAGACCGGCAGCGGCTTGCCGTCCAGCGCGTTCAGGATCATCAGCGGGATCAGCTTCTCAGGGAAGTGGTAGGGGCCGTAGTTGTTCGAGCAGTTGGTGGTGAGCGTCGGCAGCCCGTAGGTGTGGTGGTACGCCCGCACCAGGTGGTCGGAGCCGGCCTTGCTCGCCGAGTACGGGCTGTTCGGGGCGTAGGGCGTGGTCTCGTTGAACGCCGGGTCGGTCTCGGACAGCGAGCCGTACACCTCATCGGTGGAGACGTGCAGGAAGCGGAACGCCGCCTTGTCGTCCGCCGCCATCGCGCTCCAGTACGAGCGCACGGCTTCGAGCAGCTCGAAGGTGCCGACCATGTTGGTCTGGATGAACTCGCCGGGGCCGTGGATGCTGCGGTCCACATGGCTTTCAGCCGCGAAATGCAGCACGGCACGCGGCTGGTGTGTCTGCAGCAACTGGCTGACCAATGCGCGGTCACCGATGTCGCCCTGCACCAGCGTGCAGCGACCGGCCTCCACGTGCTCGGCGATCGTCTGCGGGTTGCCCGCGTACGTCAGCTTGTCCAGCACGACGATGGGTTCTTCGCTGCGCTCGAACCAGTGGTGGACAAAGTTTCCGCCGATGAAGCCGGCGGCGCCTGTGATGAGAATCATGTGCTGGCACTTCGATGATTTCCAGCGGCACCCGGCCCGGATTGGCCAAGCGGTGCACCTGCCCCAGCGGGATGTATGTGGACTGGTTCTCGCTCAGCACCAGCACCTTGTCGCCGTTGGTGATCTCGGCCGTGCCGGTGACCACGATCCAGTGCTCGGCGCGGTGGTAATGCATCTGCAGGCTCAACGATGCGCCCGGCTTGACCATGATGCGCTTGACTTGGAAGCGCGGGCCGCTGTCGATGCTGTCGTACCAGCCCCAGGGGCGGTGGACCTTGCGGTGCAGGCTGTGCTCGGTGCGGCCGGCCTTGTCCAGTTGCGCGACGATCTTCTTCACGTCCTGGCTGCGGCTGCGGTCGGCGACCATCACGGCGTCGGCCGTCTCGATCACCACCACGTCGTCCAGCCCGACCACGCTGACCAGCCGGCCCGAAGCGTGGACCAGCGTGTTCTTGCTGTCCTGCGTGATCACGTCGCCGACGCTGGCGTTGCCGTTGGCGTCCTTGCGGGCGACTTGCCAGACCGCGTCCCAGGCGCCCAGGTCGTTCCAGCCGGCGCTCAGCGGCACCATGCGGATGTCGAAGTCACTGCCGGGGCAACGCTCCATCACGGCATAGTCCACCGACTCGCTCGGCACGGCGGCGAACTCGGCCTTGCCGGGACGCACGAAGCTGGCGTCGCACTTGCGCGGCGCCCAGGCGGCGCGGGCCGCTTCGGCGATGTCGGGGCGGAAGGTCTCCAGCGCCTGCATCCACACCGAAGCCTTCAGCACGAACATGCCGCTGTTCCAGAAGTAGCCACCCTCGCTCAGGTAGCGCTGGGCAGTTTCCAGGTTCGGCTTCTCGACGAACTGGGCCACGCGGGCGGCGCCGAGTTCCGGGGTCGTGCGGATGTAGCCGTAGCCGGTTTCCGGCGTATCCGGGGCGATGCCGAGAATGGCAATCACCCCTTGCGCCGCCAGGCGGACCGCCTGCTGCAGTGCGGTGGTGTAGGCAGCGGGATCGGTGACAGTCTGGTCAGCCGGCGTCACCACCAGCACCGGATCGGCACCGCCTTCGAGCGCCTGCAATGCAGCCAGCGTCAGGGCGGGGGCCGTGTTGCGGCCGATCGGCTCCAGCAGCACGGCCGCCGGGTTCTGGCGGATCTCGCGCAATTGGTCGAGCACGAGGAAGCGGTGCTCCTCGTTGCCGACGATCAGCGGCGCGGACACGCTCAGGTCGTCGGCCGCCAGCGCAGACAGGCGCTCTGCCGCTTCCTGGAACAGGCTCTGGTTGCTGTCCCCGAGCACCAGGAACTGCTTGGGATAGCCTGCGCGCGACAGCGGCCACAGCCGGGTGCCGCTGCCTCCAGCCATGATGACGGGTTGAACAGCGATGGGCGTGGAAACGGAAATGGTCTGGCTCATGAGAAAACAACGTCCCTGTTGGTGATTGCAGTGCTTGCGGTACTTGCCGTGCTGAAGATGCGTAGATTCCCTGAATTGTGCAGACCGTCCGGGGCAATTCCGGCTCTTGCCCCGCCCAAGGTCGCTTTGGCCGTGCAAAGTTGGTTTCTTGTTCAGCGTGTGCCAAGGAAGGTTGATCCGGTGCACGGCACCGGCGTGACGCGAGAAACGCACATCGGACTTGACAAACCGAAGCACCCTTGTGGTCATTTCACGCCAGAACGACACCCACCCGCAGCATCCGCGGGATAATCACGCCCGTGATGACCCCCCAACTTGACACTGCGCCCGATCTGGCCGCACCCGCCCGCTTCGACACCCTGCCCCTGGACGCCAAGCTCCAGCGTGCCATCGGTGACGCCGGTTACGAGACGATGACGCCCATCCAGGCCAAGGCCATCCCGATCGTGCTGGAAGGCCGCGACGTGATGGGCGCAGCACAGACGGGCACCGGCAAGACGGCGGCCTTCTCGCTGCCGCTGCTGCAGAAGATGCTCAAGCACGAGAACGCGAGTGCTTCACCCGCCCGACACCCGGTGCGCGCGCTGGTGCTGGCGCCGACCCGCGAACTGGCCGACCAGGTCGCCGTCAACATCAAGACCTACGCCCAGCACAGCAACCTGCGCGTGGCCTGCGTCTTCGGTGGCATCGACATCGCGCCGCAGACGGCCGAACTCAAGCGCGGCGTCGAGGTGCTGATCGCCACGCCGGGCCGCCTGCTCGACCACATCCAGCTCAAGAACTGCCAGCTCAACCAGGTCGAATACGTCGTGCTGGATGAAGCCGACCGGATGCTCGACATCGGCTTCCTGCCCGACCTGCAGCGCATCCTGAGCTACCTGCCCAAGACGCGCCAGACGCTGCTGTTCTCGGCGACGTTCTCGCCCGAGATCAAGAAGCTGGCGCAGAGCTACCTGCAGGATCCCGTGCTGGTCGAAGTGGCCCGCCCGAACGCGACGGCCACCAACGTCGAGCAGCGCTTCTACAGCGTCGCCGACGAGGACAAGCGCCGCGTGATCACCCAGATCCTGCGCCAGCGCGAGATCCGCCAGGCCCTCATCTTCGTCAACTCCAAGCTCGGCGCCGCCCGCCTGGCCCGCACCTTCGAGCGCGATGGCCTGCGCACGGCCGCGCTGCACGGCGACAAGTCGCAGGACGAACGCCTGAAGTCGCTGGCGGCATTCAAGGCGGGCGAAGTCGATCTGCTGGTCGCCACCGACGTGGCCGCCCGCGGTCTGGACATCGCCGACCTGCCCGCCGTCTTCAACTACGACGTGCCGTTCAACGCCGAGGACTATGTCCACCGCATCGGCCGCACGGGCCGCGCCGGCGCCTCGGGCATCGCCATCACGCTGGCGACCCGCGACGACACACGGCTGGTGAGCGACATCGAGAAGCTGATCAAGAAGACGATCGCGCTGGAAACGTTCGAGCTGGAAAACGACCGGCCGCGCCGCCGCCGTGAGGCCGACGATGCACCGGCGTACAGCGAGCCACGGTCGATGGCCGCGCCAGTGGCCCTGGCCGCACCGGCCGCAGCGCCGGCACCGCGCCCGATGCGCAGCGGGCGGTCGTCGCAGGATCCGTTCTTCGACCGGCCTTACGAGCCCGATCCGCGGGCCGCTCCGGTGTGGGAAGACTCGCCGGCTCCAGCGACCCCGTCCGCGGGCGTCACTCCGGTGTCGGATCTCGTCAAGCCCAAGCGCCGCATCGCCACCCTGTTGGGCGGCAAAGTCCCGACCTGATCCCTGATCCTGATCTGGGCCTTTGCCCCGGTCAGGCGAGGAACGCGAACACGGCTGGCACATCCGCAGGCAATGCCGGCGGTGCCGAGCGCCATGTCGCCACCCGCTGGGTACGCGTGCTGCCACCGGCAAGGGTCAGCCCGCAACTGATGCTCAGCCAGGTGTCCGGGTGCAGACTCGCCAGCAGTGCCTGCGCCATGGCGGCGTTGCGGTAGGGTGTCTCGATCAGCAACTGGGTCTGCTGCCAGCGGCGCGAGTGGGTTTCCAGCTCGCGCAGGCGCTGCCCGCGTGCGGCTGCATCGGTCGGCAGGTAGCCGACGAAGGCGAAGCTCTGCCCGTTGAGCCCGCTGGCGGCCACCGCCAGAATCAGTGAACTTGGCCCCGACAGCGGCATCACTGTCACGCCCTGTGCATGGGCGACCCGCACCAGTTCCGCGCCAGGGTCCGCCACGGCAGGCAAACCCGCTTCGGACACCAGCCCCATGTCGTGTCCATCCAGCGCCGGTGCGAGCAGCCCGGCCCAATCCGGCGCCGGGGCACGCGCATCCTGCCTGCCCTTGGGCGGACGCGGCAATTCCCGGATCGACAGCGCCTGCAGCGGCTGCGCCAGCGGCACCACGGCGTCCACCCGCTTGAGCAGCGCCCGCGCGCTGCGGGCGTTCTCGGCCACCCAGTGCGTCAGCCCGGCGGCCACACGGATCGCGCCCAGCGGCAACACGTCCTGCAGATCCGGCAAGGGCTTGCCCTCGGCCACCGTGCCGAGGTCGAGCGTGTTGGGCATCAACCAGAGGCGGCCTTTCATGCCACGCTCCCGTGTCCGGCATGGACCGCCAGCGTGTCCAGCCCCGCCTGGCGCAGCAGCGCAGACGTGACGATCAGCGGCAACCCGATCAGCGCGGTCGGATCGTCCGACTCGATCGCGTCGAGCAGCGTGATGCCCAGCGTCTCGCACTTGGCGCTGCCGGCGCAGTCGTAAGGCTGTTCCAGCCGCAGGTAGGTCTCGATCTCGACATCGCTGAGCGCCCGAAACCGCACCGTCACCGGCACACGCCGCACGGCCTCGAAGGCCGTGTCGTGCCGCAGCACCGCCACCGCCGTGTGGAACACCACTGTTCGGCCACGCATCGCCCGCAACTGTGCGACAGCGTTGGCGTGGTGACCGGGTTTGCCGACAGCGGCACCATCCAGTTCGGCCACCTGGTCCGAGCCGATCACCACCGCGTGCGGCCAGCGCGCCGACACCGCCCGGGCCTTGGCCAGCGCGAGCCGCTCGCTCAGCGCCGCGGGTGTTTCACCGGGCAGCGGGGTTTCATCCACATCGGGTGACACCACGTCGAACGGCAGTCTCAACCGGGACAGCAACTCGCGTCGATAGACCGATGTGGAGGCCAGCACCAGCACAGGGAGTGGCACAGGACGAAACAGCGCATGGGGTGAAGAAGGCAGGACCATCTCGACATTGTTCCACCTCGCCGATGGCACCCGTACACTGCGCGCCATGAAAGTGCGTGAACTCAACCCCCGCCGCCTCGACGTGCGGCCCTTCGCTGAGACGGGCGAGTCGATCGATGGCAGCGAAGCCATCGCCCCCTTCGAGCGCCTTGTCCATCTGCGCCACACGGAGTCGGCACTCGACACCGCCGCACCCGTGCGCTGGTCCGCGCAGGGCGAGTTGCGGCCACGGCATGGTGGCGCGCCGGAGGTGTGGCTGCATCTGACGGGCGCGACATCCGTGTCGCAGCAGTGCCAGCGTTGTCTGGAGGCAGTCGAGGTGCCACTGGCCTTCGATCGCTGGTTCCTGTTCGTGGACAACGAACGCCAGGCTGCAGAACTCGATGCGGATTCCGAAGACGATGTGCTGGTCATCAGCCGACAGTTCGACTTGCTGGAGCTGGTCGAGGACGAGCTGCTGCTGGTGGCGCCGATCGTGCCCAGGCACGAGGTCTGCCCGACCCTGGTGACACTTTCGGCAGGTGACTGGTCCGACGAGCCGGCAAGCCCGGACGCCGAGACAGGCGCGCCCGCCACAGAAGCGCCGACCCGCGACAAGCCCAACCCGTTCGCGGTGCTGGCTGCCTTGCGCAAGACGCCCGCGAAAGACTGACCAGTCGGTGCGGCGCAACAGCGCCCGGTCGATGCCCGCAATGCGTCTTTGGACCAAGTTCCAGGGTAGTGCTACAATCGAAGGCTTTTCCAATCGGAAATCCCGGATCCCAGGAGTAAGCCATGGCTGTCCAGCAAAACAAGAAGTCACCTTCCAAGCGCGGTATGCACCGCTCGCACAACGCCCTGAACACCCC
>JBEEMX010000073.1:0-10591 GCA_041192465.1 Pseudomonadota bacterium
GTCATGCCCTACCGGATCAGCCCCGCCACGGACACCCCCAGCGCCTGCGCCAGCTTCGCCAGCGTGGCCGCGCTGCCGGTGCGCTTGCCGCCCTCGATCTGGCTGACATAGGCGCGGCTCAAGCCCGCGGCATCGGCCAGCACCTGCAGGGTCATGCCCCTGTGCTCGCGCCAGGCACGCATGAACATGGCTGCTCATTCGTACACCTGGCCCCTTCCGCCGATCTTGGTGAGCAGCATCAACCTCAACGCCTCAACGCGCCCGAGCGCACGCCACCTTGTGCAGCAGCTCCAGCAGGATCTGCCGCTCCCCTTCCGACAACCCCGCCAGCAGCGCCCGCTCGGTCTGCAGCAGCAGCGCCAGCGCCTGCGAGACGAGCCGTTCGCCCTCGGGCGTGACGTGCAGCGACTGCGTGCGCCGGTCGGTGCTGCTGCGTTCGCGCAGCAGCGTGCCGCGCTGGGCCATGCGGTCGAGCCAGGTCGTGATCGCCGGGGCCGTCATCGCCAGCGCCTTGGCCAGCTTGGACGGCGTGACGCCGCTGTTTTCCTTCACCAACTGCAGGATCGTGAACTCCACCGGCCGCAGCCCCAGCGGCCCGCTCACCACCCGTTCGAACACCTCGTCGGTGACGATCCGCGCCTGCGCGAGCTGGTAGCCGAACAGGTCGTGGATACCGCGTTCCTCCAGGCCGCCCTGGGGGGTGAGTTCCGAAAGAGGGCGCTTGGTGTGGGGCATGGGGCAGTGTAGCAATCCGAGGGAATTCACCGATTCGGCTGCACTTTTACTTAATTAGATTAAGTAATTATCGACAGACGCATCAGGAGACACCATGCGCGGATTCTTCAGTCACCGGCCCCTCATGGCCTGTTCAGCGGTGGCCGCAGCAGCGGCTTTGGTGGCCTGTGGCGGCGGCGACGACACGGCCGCGACCCCCACGGCCCTGCCCCAGCTCTCGGCCGCCCAGGCGGGCGCGCTGTCGGCTGCCTGCACCAGCCTCACCGGCTTCACCTATGCCGGCGTCACCATCACCAGCGCCACCACCGTGGCCGCCGGCACGCTCGCCTTGGCCGGCACGCCCGTTCCCGAACACTGCCTCGTCACCGGCAAGCTCGGCTCGCGCACCGGCAGCGACAGCCAGACCTACGCCATCGGCTTCGAGATGCGGATGCCCCAGGCGTGGACCGGCCGGTTCTACTACCAGGGCAACGGCGGGCTGGATGGCAGCGTCGTCACCGCCACCGGTGCGACCGGCGGCGGCCCCAACACCCACGCCCTGCTGCAGGGCTTCGCGGTCATCAGCTCCGACGCTGGCCACACCGGTGCGCAGACCGCTGCCTTCGGCTTCGAGCCGCAAGCGCGCCTGGACTACGGCTACCAGGCCGCCGCCAAGCTCACCCCGATGGCCAAGGCGCTGGTCAAGGCCGCCTATGGCCGCGCACCGGACCGCTCCTACTTCGGCGGCTGCTCCAACGGCGGGCGCCACACGCTGGTGGCCACGAGCCGGCTGGCCGAGGAGTACGACGGTTTCCTGGCCGGCGCGCCGGGCTACAACCTGCCCAAGGCCGCGGTCTCGCAGATCTGGGGCGCCCAGCAATACGCACGGGCCTACACCGTCGGCGCGACGACCGTAGCCAACGGCTCCACGATCGCTGACCTGTCCACCGCCTTCACCCCCGCCGAGCGCACGATGATCGCCGGCCGCATCCTGGCCAAGTGCGACGCGCTGGACAGCGCCGCTGACGGCATCGTCTCGGACACCGCCGCCTGCCAGAAGGCGTTCAGCCTGGCCGACGACGTGCCCACCTGCAGCGGTGCGCGTGATGGCACCTGCCTGACCGCGCTGCAGAAGGATGTCCTGACCAACATCCACGCAGGCGCCCGCACCAGTACCGGCAGCGCGATCTACAACACCTTCCCCTTCGACGCCGGGATCTCCGGGACCGGCTGGGCGACGTGGGAGTTCGTCAACTCGCTGGCGCTGGACCCTCTGGCGGCCGGCGTCGTGTTCAACGCCACGCCCGCGTTCCTCGCCAACCCGTTGACCGCCTCGATCGACGCGCTGGCCGCCGGCATCACCGCCACCAGCGCCACCTACGCGGTCTCCGGCATGGACTTCATGACGCCGCCGAACCCGTCGAATCTGTCGGTGCTGAAGAACCGGGGCGCCAAGGTGATGGTCTACCACGGGGTCAGCGACGCGGTGTTCTCCTACGATGACTCGGTCACCTGGATCAAGAACCTGGCCAGCGCCAACGACGGCGATGCCAGCAACTTCGCCCGCCTCTATGGCGTGCCGGGCATGAACCACTGCTCGGGCGGTCCCGCCACCGACCAGTTCGACATGCTCACGCCGCTGGTCCAGTGGGTCGAGCAAGGCAAGGCCCCCGACTCGGTGATCGCCACCGCGCGCGGCACGGGCAATGCCGGCGGTGTCAACGCGGAAGTGCCGGCCGGCTGGGCGGCCACGCGGACCCGTCCGCTGTGCGCTTACCCGAAGGTCGCGAAGTACAAGGGCAGCGGCAGCCTGGAGCTGGCGGCGAACTTCTCCTGCCAATGAGCGGCACAGCGCACGGCTGAACCCGCGTGACAGACGGGCGGGGAGGGCCATGGTTCAATCTTCGGCTGCAGTCCACCAGCGACCACCGGAGACCCTCCATGTCCTTCACCGCCCTGTACCTCACCAAGACCGACGGCGCTTTCGCAGCCCGTCTGCGCGACGACCTGACCGACGACGAGCTGGTGGCGCACACCGGCGAGGCCCATGTCGTCGTGCGCGTTGCCCACTCGACGATCAACTACAAGGACGGCCTCGCGCTGACGAACCGCAGCCCGGTCGTGCGCCAGTGGCCGATGGTGCCGGGCATCGATGGCGCGGGCACGGTCGAGTTATCCACAGACCCGCGCTGGTCGGTGGGCGATAAAGTTATCCACAATGGCTGGGGTGTTGGCGAGACGCACTGGGGTTGCCTGTCGCAGAAGGCACGGCTCAAGGGCGACTGGCTGATCGCGTTGCCTGCCGAGTTATCCACAGCCGAAGCCATGGCAATCGGCACGGCGGGCTACACGGCGATGCTGTGCGTGATGGCGCTCGAAGACGCGGGTGTGCGGCCGGACGGCGGCGAGATCCTCGTCACCGGCGCGAGCGGTGGCGTGGGCAGCGTGGCGGTTGCGCTGCTGAGCGGGCTGGGCTACCGGGTGGTGGCGTCCACGGGCAAGCTCGATGAAGCCGACTACCTGCGTGCGCTCGGGGCTGTGGATATCCTCGACCGCGCCGGGTTATCCACAGCCGGCAAACCGCTGCAGAAGGAACGCTGGGCCGGTGTCGTCGATTCGGTCGGCTCGCACACCCTCGCCAATGCGCTGGCGCAGACCCGCTACGGCGGGGCAGTTGCAGCCTGTGGATTGGCGCAAGGAATGGACTTATCCACAAGCGTGGCGCCATTCATCCTGCGTGGCGTGCGGCTGCTGGGGGTTGATTCGGTGATGTGCCCGACTGCACGCCGGCAGCAGGCATGGGCGCGGCTGGCGGCGGACCTGGACCGCAGCAAGCTCGCGTCGATGACCCGCACGATCACCTTGGCCGAGGCACCCCAGGTGGCTGTGGACATCCTGGCCGGCAAGGTCCGCGGGCGGGTCGTCGTGGACGTGAACGCCTGACCTGCGGCGGGCGATGCACCGTCAGCAGTCGGTGCCGGGCGCGCCCTCGCGGGCGTGGTGCTTGCCCTTGGCGGCCATCTGCGCAAAGGTCTCGATGCCCTTGCGCTTGGCCACGGCCACCACCGCCTCGTCGGTCGGCAGGCCCGCCGCGTGCGCCAGCAGCGTGCCGGCCGCGTCCAGCCCGATCACCTTCAGGTGCCGCCATGCATCGCGCAGCCAGTCCAGCGCGGCAGGGTGGGTCAGCAGCGGGGCGATGCCGTTTTCACTGCCGATGACCACCACCGCATCGAACAGGCAGGACGGTGCCCCCGCCAGCGCCTGATCGGCTGGTTGCGCGCTGCCATCGGCCAGGCGCACCCCCTCGATCTTCTCGGCCACCAGCGTCAGCCGGGCGCCCGCCTTGGCGAGGGTGCGCTGCAGGGCGGTCAGCAGCACGCCGTCCGCGCCCTCGGCCAGCAGCGCGGCGAGGTGGCGCCCGGTCAAGGTGCCGGCCCGGCTGGCGAGCTGGCTCAGCGCCGGGGAGGGCGGCAGATCCTGCGGTGCCGTGGCCACCGGCGGGCGGGTGTCGGCGGTGGGGGCCGGCCGGCCCAGCCGTTCGGCCACCGTCGCGGCCAGGCCCTCGTCGATCACCGCCAGGTGCCCCAATACCCGCGTGCGGATCGCCGGCACCGTCACCTTGCCCAGCTCGAAGGCCAGCGCCATCACGGCATGCCGCTGCTCCGGCGCCGTCAGCGAGGCGAGGAATTGCCGCGCCTGCGAGTAGTGGTCGGCAAACGTCTCGGCCCGCTGGCGCACCTTCGTGCCGGTGGTCGGCGCCGGCCAGGTCGTGAAGCCGCGTTCGGGTGACGCACGCGGGCCGTCCGGGGCCAGCGAGTTCGGCGTGTAGTTCACGCGGCCCTTCGGCACGGCGGTCTGCATCACCGCGTCGCGCTGGAAGTTGTGGAAGGGGCAGCGTGGCTGGTTGATCGGCAACTGGTGGAAGTTCGGGCCGCCCAGCCGGCTGAGCTGCGTGTCGGTGTACGAGAACAGCCGGCCCTGCAGCAGCGGGTCGTCGCTGAAGTCGATTCCCGGCACCATGTGCGCCGGGCAGAACGCCACCTGCTCGGTTTCCGCGAAGAAGTTGTCCGGGTTGCGGTCCAGCACCATGCGGCCCACCACCTGCAGCGGCACCAGCTCCTCCGGGATGAGCTTGGTTGCATCGAGCACGTCGAAGGGCAGGGATGCGGCCGTCTCCTCGCCGAACACCTGCAGCGCCAGCTCCCAGGCCGGGAAGTCGCCACGGTCGATCGACTCCCACAGGTCGCGGCGGTGGTAGTCCGGGTCCGCCCCGGCGATCTTCACGGCCTCGTCCCACGTCGTCGAGGCCACGCCCAGCGCCGCCCGCCAGTGGAACTTGACGAAGCGCGACACGCCCTGCGCATCCACCAGCCGGAAGGTGTGGACACCGAAGCCGTCGATCATGCGCAGCGAGCGCGGGATGGTTCGGTCGCTCATGGCCCACATCACCATGTGCATGGACTCGGGCGTCAGCGAGATGAAGTCCCAGAAGGTGTCGTGCGCGGAGGCCGCCTGTGGATAACCCCGGTCCTGCTCCATCTTCACGGCGTGGACGAGGTCGGGGAACTGGACCGCATCCTGGATGAAGAACACCGGGATGTTGTTGCCCACGAGGTCGAAGTTGCCCTCGCCGGTGTAGAACTTGACCGCGAAGCCGCGCACGTCGCGGGGTGTGTCGGCCGAGCCGGCGCCGCCCGCCACGGTGGAAAACCGCGTGAACACTGGCGTGCGCAGCCCGACCTTCGACAGGAAGGCGGCGCGGGTCCAATCCGCGCAGTCCCGGGTGCATTCGAAATACCCGTGCGCCGCGGAGCCTCTGGCGTGGACCACCCGCTCCGGGATGCGCTCATGGTCGAAGTGGGTGATCTTCTCCTGCAGCAAGAAGTCCTCCATCAGCGTCGGGCCACGGGCACCGGCCCGCAGAGAGTTCAGAGGGTCGGACAGCAGCACGCCCTGGTTGGACGTGAGCGGCTGCGGGGTGGGTGGGGTTGTGCGGTCAGGCATTGGAGAACTCCTCTTGGCGGGGCACCGTCAGGGGTGACGGCCTGCCAAGGCTAGGCAAGCTCGCACGCTGCAGCGGTCGGCCGGTCGCCCGATCGGTCGTAGGACGACCCTGACATGCCCTCCCCCCACCTGGTGTGTCAGGCGGAATAAGCGTGTCTTTTTGCACGATATGCGCCAGATGATTGCCTAGACTTTCTCCCGGTACCCAGAAAAACCACCGAAAGGAGTGAACACCATGATCCAGATCGCCCTTGCCGATGACCACGCCATCGTCCGCGCCGGACTGCGCCACATCCTGTCGAAGGAGGTGGATTTCCGTGTCATTGCCGAAGCGGAGAACGGCCGCGAGGCCCAGATGCTGGCCGGGCGCGAAGACCTCGACGTGGTGGTGCTGGACCTGTCGATCCAGGACTACTGTGGGGTGGACGTGCTGCGGGCGCTGCGGCTGCGGCGGCCGGGGTTGCCGGTGCTGATGGTGGGCCAGACGCCCGAGACGCACTGCGCGATCACCTTGCTGAGGCTGGGCGCCCGCGGGTATCTGGGGCGGGGCTGTGAGGTGGCCGAGATTGCCCGCGCCATCCGCACGGTCCACCGCGGTCGCCGCTACGTGACGCCTGCCGTGGCCGACCTGCTCGCCAGCCGCGTGGGGGATGAGGCGCTGTGCCCGCCCCATGACCAGCTCTCCGAGCGTGAATTCCAGGTTTTCCTGCAACTGGCCCGCGGCACCACGATCGGTCGTCTGGCCGACCACCTGGCGCTCAGCGTCAAGACCGTCAGCACCTACCGCTCGCGGGTGATGGACAAGCTCGGGCTGTCGTCCAACAGCGAGCTGACCTACTACGCACTGACCAACGGGTTGATGCAGTGACGCGGCGGCCAGCGAGCTTGCGCAACGAAACCCCGATGGCGTTTGTGCGGGCCGTCATGCTGGCCTATGCCCGGCGAGGACTGGACCCGACCGCCGCGCTGCAGGCGGCGCGCATCCGCCCCGAGCAGCTCCATGAGCCCGAGGCCTTCATCAACGCCTGGCAACTGGATTGTTTCGGCTACAGGGCCATGCGCGAACTTGACGACGAGGCGTTCGGTTGGTTCTCGCGCCGCATCCGCTGGGGCACCTACGGGATGCTGATCCGCGCTTCCGTGACTGCCCCGACGATGGGCGTGGGATTGAAGCGCTGGTGTCGCTTCCACGGCCTGCTGGTCGATGAGGTGACGCTCTCGCTGGAGCTGGACGGGGCGCTGGTGCGGCTGCGGCTCCAGGAGCACCGGCCGCTGGGGGCCATGCGCGAATTCTGCGTGGTGTCGATGCTGCGCGGTCTGCACCGGCTGGCCTGCTGGTTCATTGACACGCAGATTCCCTTGCTCGACACGGCGCTGCCCTTCGCATCGCCGCCGCACCTTCCGGTCTACGGTGCACTGTTCCCTGGTCCGGTGCGGTTTGATGCAGGACAGGCGAGCATCACCTTCCACAGCGAATTCCTGGCCCGCCCGATCGTGCGTGACGAGGTCGCGCTGCGGGCGCTGCTGCAGCACCCAGTGACGCTGATGGTGCAGCCGTACCTGCAGGAGCGGTTGCTGGTGCCGCGGGTGCGCGATCTGTTGCACAGCCAGCCGGAACTGATGCTCAACGCCGAAGCCCTGGCCCAGGCGCTGCACGTGTCGGTGCGCACGCTGTACCGGCAGCTTGGTCTGGAGGGCACGACGTTGCAGGTGCTCAAGGACGAGGTGCGCCAGGCCCGTGCCGAAGCGTTGCTGCGCCGCACGTCCAAGCCGATCAAGCAGATTGCGCTGATGCTGGGCTTCAGCAGCGAGAAGACGTTTGCGCGGGCATTCCTGCGCTGGGCGGGGGTGTTGCCGTCGGCGTTTCGCGATCGGGCGCGGGGTGGCATGGCTCCACCACAGGACGGACAGACGCCATGACCCGGCGCCTGATCAGTCTGCGCACCGAGACCCCGATTGCCTTCGTGCAAGCGGTCCTGCACGCCTATGCACGCTATGGCATCGACCCTGCGGTGGCCTTGCGGGCGGCCCGCATCCGCCCCGAGCAGCTCGACGACCCCGAGGCCCGCATCACCGCCGGGCAACTGGAGTGGCTGGGGCAGGCCGCCATGCGCGAACTAGACGACGAAGCCCTGGGCTGGTTCTCGCGGCGGATGCGCTGGGGCACGTACGGCATGTTGACCCGTGCGGTCGTGACAGCGCCCACGCTGGGAGTGGCGCTGCAGCGTTGGTGCCGTCTCCACAGCCTGCTGGTCGATGAGATCACGCTCTCGGTGGAACTGGACGGGGCACTGGCAAGTGTGCGGCTGCAGGAGCACCAGCCGCTGGAGCCTGTGCGCGAGTTTTGCGTGATGTCGATGCTGCGCGGCGTGCATGGGCTGGCCTGCTGGTCCATTGACGCGCACATCCCGCTCACCGACATGGCCCTGCCGTTCGAGGCCCCGCCGCACAGCCACGTCTACGGGTTGCTGTTCCCCGGCCCGGTGCGGTTTGACGCCGGACAGGCGAGCCTCAGCTTCCGCAGCGAGTTCCTGGACCGGCCGATGGTGCGCGACGAAACCGCACTGAAGGCCATGCTGCAGCACTCGCTGCCGCTGGTAGTGCGCCCCTACCGGCAGGAGCAGTTGCTGGTGCAGCGGGTGCGCGAGCTGCTGCGCAGCCAGCCTGAGCAGATGCTCAACGCCGAAGACCTGGCCTCGGCGCTGCATGTGTCGGTGCGTACGCTGTACCGGCAACTCAGCCTCGAAGGCACGACGCTGCAGGCGCTCAAGGACGAGGTGCGCCACACCCGTGCCGAGGAACTGCTGAGCCGGACAGCCAAGCCGATCAAGCAGATTGCGCTGATGCTGGGCTTCAGCAGCGAGAAGACGTTTGCGCGGGCATTCCTGCGCTGGGCGGGGGTGTTGCCCTCGGTGTTTCGCGGGCAGTCGCGGGGGGGCGCCGTACCGGAATAATCGGGGGTTCCCGCTGCCTGCCAACTTCCCATGACCCCACAGAACCTCTCCGCCCTCCTCTGGTCGGTCGCCGACCTGCTGCGCGGCGACTTCAAGCAGTCCGAGTACGGCCGCGTGATCCTGCCCTTCACGGTGCTGCGCCGGCTGGACTGCGTGCTGGCGCCGACCAAGGCGGCCGTGCTCGGCGAGTACCGGCTGAAGGTGGCCGAAGAGGTGCCCTACGGCCCGTTCCTGAACCGCAAGACCGGTCTGGGCTTCCACAACACCTCGTCGTTCGACCTGCCGCAGCTCATGGGCGACCAGGACCACCTGCGCGACAACCTGGACGGCTACGTGCAGGGCTTCTCGGCCGACGTGCGCGCCATCTTCGAGCGCTTCGACTTCGCTGCGGTGGTCGAGCGGCTGCACAAGGCGAAGCTGCTCTACCTCGTCACCGAGAAGTTCGCCCACCTCGACCTGCACCCCGACACGGTGGACAACGCCGCGATGGGCACGGTCTTCGAGGAGCTGATCCGCAAGTTCGCCGAAATCTCCAACGAGACGGCGGGCGAGCACTTCACGCCCCGCGAGGTGATCCGGCTGATGGTGGGCCTGCTGTTCGTCGAGGACGACGCCGCGCTGCAGAAACCCGGCACCGTGCGCACGCTCTACGACCCGACGGCGGGCACGGGCGGCATGTTGTCGGTCGCGGATGAACACCTGAAGGAGATCAACCCCGGTGCCCGGCTGACGCTGTCCGGGCAGGAGCTGAACGCCGAGTCGTGGGCGATCTGCCGCGCCGACATGCTCATCAAGGGGCAGGACATCCGCAACATCGTGCTGGGCAACACGCTGTCCGAGGACGGGCTGCGCGGGCGGACCTTCGACTACATGCTGTCGAACCCGCCGTTCGGCGTGGAGTGGAAAAAGATCGAGAAGGAGATCCGCCAGGAGCATGAAGGCCAGGGCTACGCCGGCCGCTTCGGGCCGGGGCTGCCGCGGGTGTCGGACGGGTCGCTGCTGTTCCTGATGCACCTGCTGTCGAAGATGCGGCCAGCGGAGCAGGGCGGCAGCCGCATCGGCATCGTGCTGAACGGCTCGCCGCTGTTCACGGGTGGCGCGGGGTCGGGCGAGTCGGAGATCCGGCGCCACGTGCTGGAAAACGATCTGGTCGAAGCCATCATCGCGCTGCCGACGGACATGTTCTACAACACCGGGATCAGCACCTACGTCTGGATTCTCAGCAACCGCAAGCAGGACGACCGGCAGGGGCTGGTGCAGCTCATCGACGCCTCGGGCTTCTGGCAGAAGATGCGCAAGAGCCTGGGATCGAAGCGCAAGGAGCTGAGCGAGGCGCACATCGCCGAGATCACGCGGCTGTTCGGCGCGTTCATGGAGGCGAACCTCGTCACCGTGTTCGACGCGGACGGGCGCGAAGCGGGGCGGTCGGTGGTGCCCGATGGGGATCGGCTGCCGGAGGTGCCGGCGGGCGGCCAGCGCAAGAAGGCGCCGGTCTCGCGCATCTTCCGCAACGAGGCGTTCGGGTACCGGACGATCACGGTGGAGCGGCCGTTGCGGGATGCGGCGGGTGCGGTCGTGCTGGGGCAGAAAGGCAAGCTCAAGGGCAAGCCGCAGGCGGATGCGGCGCTGCGCGACACGGAGAACGTGCCGCTGGCGGAGGACGTGCAGGCGTACTTCGAGCGCGAGGTGCTGCCGCACGCGCCGGATGCGTGGATCGACCACGACAAGACCAAGGTGGGCTACGAGGTGCCGTTCAACCGGCATTTCTATGTGTTCGAGCCGCCGCGGTCGCTGGCCGAGATTGACGCGGACCTGAAGCGGTCGACGGATCGGATCAAGGCGATGATCGAGGGGCTGTCGGCATGAGCACACCCACCACCCCGGCTGGCGTGCCACCGATGGAGGACGTCGGTTTCACC
>JBEEMX010000074.1:0-10549 GCA_041192465.1 Pseudomonadota bacterium
GGCCACGCGCTTCAGACCAGCCGCACGGTGTCGAGCATGGCCCGCACCTGCGCGGCCCGGCTGCGCCCGGCGCCGTTGCGCGGCGGCAGGCGGTGGGCCAGCACCGGCACCGCCAGTGCCTGCAGGTCTTCCGGCGTGACATGGCACCGCTTGGCCAGGAAGGCCCGCGCACGCGCCACCCGCAGCCACGCCAGCGCCGCCCGCGGTGACAGCCCCTGCGTGAACCACTGGCCGTTGCGTGTCACGGCGATCAGTGCCTGCAGGTAGTCCAGCAGCGCGGGCGCCGCATGCACGCGCTGCACGGCGGCCTGTGCGGCCAGCAGTTCCTGTGCGGACATCACCGGCAGCAGGTGGCGCACCGCCTCGCGCCGGTCGTGGCCTTCGAGCAGCGCGCGTTCCGCCGATGGCGACGGATAGCCCAGCGTCAGGCACATCAGGAAGCGGTCGAGCTGGCTCTCGGGCAGGGCGAAGGTGCCGAGCTGCTCCGTCGGGTTCTGGGTGGCGATGACGAAGAACGGCGCGGGCAGGGCGCGGGTCTCGCCGTCGAGGCTGACCTGGCGCTCTTCCATCGCCTCCAGCAGCGCACTCTGCGTGCGCGGGCCGGCGCGGTTGATTTCGTCGGCCAGCAGCACCTGCGTGAAGACGGGGCCTGGATGGAAGACAAATCCTTCGCGTGCGCGCTCGTAGACACTGATTCCGATCAGGTCACTGGGCGTCAGGTCGGCGGTGAACTGCACCCTGGAGAAATGCAGGCCGACCGAAGCGGCCAGGGCATGGGCGAGGGTGGTCTTGCCGACACCGGGAACGTCCTCGATCAGCAGGTGGCCGCCGGCGAGCAGGCAGGCCACGCTGTCGAGGATCTGCGCATGCTTGCCCACCACCACCGATCCGACCTGGTCGATCAGGCGTTCCAGCGCCTCGGTTCGTGGCATGGCCGGGGTCGGGGGTGGCGGGCGGTTCATCATCGGTGATACCTTACCCGAACCGAAACGAAGCTTGAGGGACAACACAGCGGGCGGCGGACGCCTGGTGTGCCGGACAACATGAGCACTGCCTTTTATTCCCATCCCGATTGCCGTGGTCACGACATGGGCCCCGGTCACCCCGAGTGTCCGCAGCGCCTTGACGCGATCGAGGATCACCTGCTGTCCACCGGCCTGGACATTGCGCTGCTGCGGCCCGACGAGGTGCCGCTGGCGAAGCACGCGGACCTGATGCAAGCGCACCACGAGGGCTACCTGCTCGAACTCGACGAGTTCCTGCAGCAGGCCATCCTCACCGGTGAACACCGCGCGCTCGACCCGGACACCTCCGTCTGCCCCGGTACCCGCCAGGCGATGCTGCGGGCGGCGGGTGCGGCGGTCGCGGCCACGGACGCCGTGATCGATGGCACCTACCGCAACGCCTTCTGTTCGATCCGTCCACCCGGCCACCATGCCACGCGCTCGCAGGCCATGGGTTTCTGCTTCTACAACAACGTCTGCATCGCGGCGCGCCATGCGCTGAACGTGCGCGGCCTGCAACGGGTGGCAATCATCGACTTCGATGTCCACCACGGCAACGGCACCGAGGACATCATCGCTGGCGACGCGCGGGTGCTGATGTGCAGCTTCTTCCAGGACCAGCTCTACCCCTACAGCGGCGGCGTGCCGATGGGCGACAACATGGTCAACGTGCCGGTGCCGGCCTACACCCGTGGCATGGATGTGCGCGAGCTGATCGCGCTGTACTGGATGCCGCGGCTGGAGGCGTTCAAGCCCGAGATGGTCTTCATCAGCGCCGGCTTCGACGCCCACCGCGAGGACGACCTGGGGCAGCTCGGGCTGGTCGAGGCGGACTACGCCTGGATCACGCAGCGCATGGTCGATGTCGCGGACCGCTACAGCCAGGGGCGCATCGTGTCGTGTCTGGAAGGCGGTTATGCGCTGAGTGCGCTGGCGCGCAGTGTCGCGGCCCACCTGCGGGTACTCGCCGACGTTTGAGCGGCGTTGGCTCGGATCAGTGCGCGGCGGGCGGTGCGTCGCCGTGCAGCGGCTCGGTGGCGTATTCGACCTCGATGCGCAGTTGCGAGCGGGTCGGGCGTCCGTTGATTTCACCCGGCGCGAAGGTGCTGCGCAGGAAGGTCTGGCGGGTCACCTCCTCCAGTACCTGCGGCAGCCCGCTGTCGTCCGCCTCGTCGATGCGCACCCGCTGCACCACGCCGCGGTCGTCGATGAACAGCGTCACCACCGCCCGAAAGCGGCCAGACGGCGCCAATTCTGGGTAGAGCAGGTCGATGGACTGCTGGGGTGCGGGTGGCCGTGTGAGCTGGCTGCGGGACAGGTAGACGGTGTCCAGGTCACCGACGGGATCGGTGTGGGCCACCGGGCAGGCGCCAGTGGGTGGCATCTGGTCCAGATTGGGGCCATGCGCTGCGGGTGTGGCAGGGAGCGTGGGTCGGGCAAGTGAAGTTGCCGGAGTGGCCGCGACCAGCGTGACGGGTGATGGCCAGGCGCCTGCCGCCTGCATGCGGACCTGGACACTGGAAGACCGACCCTGGGCGTGGCTGGATGGGAGTGGAGTGCGGGGTGCGCCGGACAGCAGTAAACCACCGATGTGCAGCGCGACCGAGCCGGTCATGCACGCCACCAGCACGACGCCACGCCCCCCCATGCTCAGTTCAGCTCACGCCAGGCTGCGCGCCGCAAGGTGTTGGACTTGCTGCGGACACCCAGGCCGGCCGCCTTGAGCTGTGTGCTCTGGTCGCGCTTGGTGAAGAAGGCGCTGACCCGGCTGGTGCTGTCCATCACCCGGCTGATTCCCACGATGAGCGAGTTCGAGACCTCCACGTCACGCACGTCGCCCGAGGGCAGCAGGAACTGGTAGAGATAGGAGTTGCCGCCGTTGCCGCAGGGGTCGCTGTTCGGGACGGTCGAGGCGAAGGCGATCAACCCCGAGGCCAGTGGAATGCCGTCCAGTGCCACGCGCTCGCCGCTGGATTGATTCAGATCGACGTACCAACCATTCTGGGCACTCCAGTTGACCGATTTGGCATCGTCGAGGCGGCGGTCGGGGTTGAGTTCCTGGCGAACCAGCTTGGCATTCGGGTCACGCAAGGAGCCGAGGCTGGCGCTGCCCAGCGTGTCGCGGACCGAGTAAATCGTCTGCAGGCCGGTGGAGGCCAGGTCAGCGTTGTTGACCAGACGCCCGGTGGCAAACGAGACGACGTGGATCGACACATTGTCGGAGATCAGCTCGGTGAGGACTGGTTTTCCGGTGATGGGTTGCGGCACCAGATTCGGCCCCAGTGCTTGGCCGAGCAGCGTGGCTTCGATGCCGGACGGGGCGATGCGGTCGTCGTGGTCGAAGCGCCAGAGGTTGCCGAGCATGTCGCCGGCGTAGAAGCGCAGGGCGGTGTTGTCCGTGTCGCTGGGCACCCAGGCGTTGAGACGGCCGAGGTTGCTGGGCGTCGTCGGGTCGCCGGCCGAGGTGGCGATCTGACCTGCGCCCGTGCGTGGTTTGCCGGTCACGGCGTCCAGCAGGTAAATCCGACCGCGGCCGTCACCGACGTTGTTGATGCCCGAGGTGAAGGCCACCAGCCAGGTGCCGGTGGCGTCTTTGGTGATCACCGGGTTGCCAAAGGTCAGGCCCAGGTTGGGGTCCGAGAATTCCCAGAGCAGCGCGGGCGAGGCCGGATTGGTGATGTCCAGGGCGTAGTAGTAGCGGCCACCGGCGCCCATGCCGCCAACGAGGATGGTGCGCCACTGACCATCGGCGAAAACGTCACCGATGGTGGGCGTGGCGTCGAGCAGGTTGAGGTGGCTGGCGTCATAGCCCACATCGGCGAGCCGCCGCAGGTGGGGCAGCACGCCGTGCGGCACAAAGGCCCACAGCTCGTCACCGCCGACGGGATCGGTCTCGTTCTCGCCGACCTGGAAGGCGTGCAGCATGCCGTCGTTGGCCGGTGCATAGACCATCTTGGCGCGGCTGGCGTGGTCGGTGACGAACTGCGTGTAGCCGGCGTCGGCGTACTTGAATGGCGGTTTGGCGACGTAGACCGGCGCGGCGTTCACGAAGTCACCCAGGCGGGAGTACCGATTGCGGAACACCTGGTTGTCCGGCGCCGGCACGCCCATCTGGAGCTGCAGGTCACCGCGCAGGAAATTCACCAAATTGTTGCCAGTGACTTTGTCCACCGCAGCGGGCGTGAGGCGGTTGCATTGCGCCAGCGGGCGCAAACCGGTACACAGATTATCGAAATCGGAGTTGTATTGCAGTGCCTGCAGGTTGGCGTAGGTGAAGTCGAGCAGCCTGCCGGCACCGTTGCCGAACAGCACGCGCCGCGGACGGGTGGTCAGATCGCGCGCGTCGAGCCGGGTTCGGGCGCTCCAGACCGCTTTGCCACCACCAGTGTCCGGGGCGATCAGGCCGGAGGTGACCGCGTCGGTCGTGAACTGGAAAGCGCGCAGGTCGCCATGCCAGGTGGGCGAATTGCTGTAGCTCGGCAGGAAGACCCAGTTGTCGCCGGTCACCGGCGTGAGCGAGCTGGCCGAGGCGGCGGCGCTGGAGCCGGCGTCCTTGCTGATCTCGTTGAGAGTGGTGCCGATGGCGTCGGACAGGGTCTGCGGGTCGGTGGCCGAGAAGTACTGGCCGCGGCCGTTGACGGCGGCGTGCCACAGGTCGTCGATGTGGGTGGCGTTGGTCTGGTTGTCGATCACCGTGCCGACAGGGACTGGCCATTCCTTGCCGTTGCGGCCGGCCACGATGTCGGCGTAATCGCCGGTGGGCTGGGTGAGGTAGTTGCGGTCGTAGGACAGGGTGCCGCGCACGCCCAGTCCGACGGTGAAGGTGTTGAGGTGCTGGTGGGTGGCTGGATCGCGTTTGGTGGTCGGCACGTTGTTGGTGAAGTCGGTGCGCAGATCGGTGGCCCAGAAATACTGGGCGACGTCGGCCAGCGAGTTGCCGTCGCCACCGCCGGTCGTGCCGCTGCTGTCCTTCATGGGCCGGGCTTCCGTGCCATCTTGCTGCCCGACGCGGCTGCCATCGAGCTTGAGCGGACCGTAGCTGGCGGTTTCCAGACCCGGATAGCCGCTTTCTCCACTGTTCCAGTAACCGTCAGTGGACAGCAGTGCGTAGTTGCGCTGGCAGGAATACTGCATCGGGTCCGTGCGCTGACCGGACATCTTGTTGGCGAAATAGCGACCGGTCTTGGACAGTGCGCCTCGCAATGGGGTGAAGCCTTCGGCCGTCTGCGCCGTGTAGAGCCGGTCGTAGAAGCTGCTGCGCTGGGGCGCGTTGAACTCCTTGACGTCGAGGAAGCTGCTGCTGGTGACGCTGCTGTCGCTGATGACAGTGAAGCCGACGCGGAAGCCGTCCCCGATGTTGCGGAAGGCTTCACCGGTGGCGGTGCGCATCAGCAGCCGCCGCGTGCGGTAGTAGGCGTACCAGTTGGCGTATTTCTGCCGCACCTCGGCTGTGCTCGTGCTGTCGAGCGTGACCTTGGCGAACTGGTCCGAACTCACGCTGGTGCTGAGGGTGCAGTCCTTGTAGAAGGCGGTGGATTTGTCGACGCTGCCGCTGGTGGTGTAGGTCCAGGACAGTGCGGGCAACTTCTTGTCGTTCTTGTAGGCGTAGTAGTAACTGCCGTTGAGCGAGGTGGTGCCCGCCGAGGGGTTGAATCCATCGTCCGGTGCAGCGGCAAACGCGACATCAGGAAAGGACGTGCCGTTCGCGCGGACCGGTGGCATGTAGGGCAGCGCCGGATTGAAGGCCAGGCCATTGCACTGGGCGGAATAAGCGCCGTAGTTCTCGAAATTAGTGCCCGTCCCGTCGGGAATGCCGACCTCGTCGGGCATGTAGCCCAAGCCCATCGAGCCGGAATCGTCCAGGATGAACATGATGTTCGGCTTGACCTGGGACAGCGAGGCACTCAGCGGGACATTGGAAACATCGATCAACGCTGCACGCGCACTGCCAATCGCCGTGCAGGCCAGTCCGGTGGCGAGGGCCAGCAGGCCGAGGGAGGTGCGACGGTGGGGCATGCGGTTCATGGCTGTTCAGAAATGCACCAGCGTTTCGGTGGTGCTGACCGTGTTGCGCACGCCCTGGGCACGCACGACGATGCGGTAGTACTCGGCCACGCTGCTGGAGCCGATGCGCACCGGGTTCTGGCTGTTGATCTCGCCGCGTTCGCTGGTGACCTGGCTGGTGGCGTTCAGCGGGCGTGGGCACAGATTGGTGCCGGTCGTGGAGCTGCCGGCCTCCGAGCACAGCCGCATGATGAGGAACCGCGCCGTGACCTGGTTGGCGAGCGATTTCTCGCGGGTCTTCAGGCAGTCAAGCGGCGTCGGGCCGCGCTGCGAGCGGCAACTGTCGTTGTTCCAGTCGATCGCCACGCGCTGGGCAGACAGGCTGCTGGACGTTGGATCAAGTCCGGGCACGAGCTGGGCCCAGTAGCCCTGGTCGCGCTGGGTGACGTTCAGGCCGTCGGGGTCGGCTTTCTGGCGCTCTTCCAGCCACAGGATGGCGAGCCGGGTGGCCTCGTCGGCGGCCATCAGCGTGTCCTGCTTGAAACTCAGGTTGCCCAGGATGGTCGTGCCAGTATCGACCGAGCGGATCATGGCCACCGCCGCCAGCGACAGCGCGACCACGGTGACCATGGCGAAGAGCAGCGAGACGCCGCGCTGGCCGTGGCGCAGGAGGGACGTGTGCATTGAAAGGGGGTACATGGGCGGCTCAAGCGGGTTGCCACAGCAGATTGCGCAGGGGAATCACGGTCTCGAATACCTTGTAGCGGTAGTTGCGCCAGTCGTCGCCCGTGCCAGGTGAGGCCAGATCGACACGCAGTGGCGTGGCGGTGACACCGTCCGGATACCAGACCGGCAGGGCTTGCGTCACCCATTCACCGGCGGTTCGTGTGGCGCCCTTGGCGGGGCGCTGCTCGTTCTGCGTGCTGCGGGCGACCACGGCCACGCGCACGGCCACGACGCGCTGCCAGCCCTTGGCCGTGGTCGGCGACACCGCGGTCCAGACATCGGCGACCTGGTCGGCCGTCGCGCTGGTGTCGATGCCGTAGACCGCCTGGAGCTGGACGATCTGCGGGTAGAGATCGTCGGTGGTGGTCTGGCCGGTCTGGCTCTCGAACGAGATCTGGCGCAACTGGTAAGCGATCTGTGCGGTGGAGGTGCCGCACTGGGTGTCGCCGAGTCCGGTCAGGCAGAAGCGCCGGCTGACGAGGCTGCCCAGGTCGAGCAGCAGGCTGCCGGCGGCGTAGGACAGGTCGGTGCTCTGGGTGCCGGGGAAGACGGTGGTGACGAGATCCTGGTTCCATGGACCGTCGGCGCCGGTGTCGTGGAAGAGCTGGTTGCTGCCCGGCACTGGGTCGGCGCTCACGTTGAACAGGCTGCAGAAACGGGTCGGGTCGGTCGGATCGGGTGTCGGGGTGGGCACGGCGAGCATCAGATCGCCCTTGTGGTGGCCCAGTCCGGTGTTGTTGTTGATCACGAAGACATTGCCCGCACGCAGGTGGTGGTTGGCCACGCGGGTCGGCAGGGCGAAGTCGGCGTGGTTGCTCATCAGCACGTCGAGGCTGTCTGCTGCGCCGCCGTCGCCGCCATCGGTGATGACCACCGGCGCCAGCGTGCGCTCGAAGCGGGCGGGCATATCCGCCCGCTGGCCGACCATGCGGCAGCCGGTGGCACCGCCCTCGGTCATGCCGTAGCCGCTGGTCTGCACGTCGCGCTGGAGCGTCTGCAGGGCGAGGGCACCGCTGACCTGCGCGTCGGAGCCAGCGGTGATGGTGCGCTTGCGGCCTTCGTAGACAGTGGTGACCTGTGCGATGACCAGCACGGCGAGCAGGCCGATGACCATGCCGACCATCAACTCGATCAGGGTGACGCCGCGCTGGGCGGCAGGAGAAGCGGAAGACACGGTCATGTCGCTCGGGTCAGGGCTGGACGGGGTTGGGGTTGACCGCGGTGGTGGTCTCGAACTGGCGCAACTCGTCGCTGGGGGCTTTCCAGGTGACCTTCACGGTGACTTGCCCGGATTCGGTGGTAGAGACTTTGGCCGAGCCGACGCCGGAGGGCAGGCGTTCGCTGACGCGGTCCATCCAGCGCTGGCAGGGTGGATGTCCGGCGCAGTTGCCGGTGTCATAGAGCGCGAGGTTGCGGCTGTCGGTCCACATCAGGCCGACGAGGTCGCTGGCGAGGTAGGCGGCGTCGGCACGGTATTTGGCGCCGCTGGTCGCGCGGGTCATCGAGGCTTGCAGGCCAACCAGCCCGAGCACGGCCAGCGAGAAGATCAGCAGTGCGATCAAGGCTTCGAGCAGCACGAAGCCTCGGTCGGATCGGTGGTCGCGGAGGACGTGGGGGATCATGGTCACCTCCTCAGTTCACCAGGCAGCGTCGGGTGTCGCGCGGGTCGGTGGCTGCGGGGTCACAGGTGCGCACAGTGCCGCCGCTGTTGAGCACGACATGCAACGTTCGGGTGCTGCTGCTGCCGGGATGCCTGACCACGATGCAGCGGATGGGGGCGGGCACTGGTTGCGCGCGCCCGAAGCCGTTGAACAGCACCTGTCCCAGATTGGCAGCGTTTCCGCAGGTTGCGTCCCGCACTTCCACGGTGACACCGGGCGAGCCATCGCCACGGGCGTGCCGTGCGACGAGTCGGGTGCCAGTGGTGGTGCCGAGGTCATCCGCACAGTGCCCTGCCGGAGAGTCTAGGCTCACCACCCACGAGGCCGAGGTGGACGACACGGCGCAACTGTTGTCCAGTGTGCCGGGCTGGGTGTCGCTGGAGACCAGCGAGAACAGCACCGGCTCGTTGCGCCGCACCGCTTCGGCGCGGGCTTGGCCCAGGCCGCTGCTGATCGACTCGGCAGCATTGCGGATCTCGGTGTCGAGCATCCAGTCGCGCACCAGCGGCGTGACGGCCATCAGCAGCGCGCCCAGCACCGCCAGCGTCACCATCAACTCGATCAGCGAGAAGCCGGGTGCGCTGCGGTACGGCCCCATCGTCACCATGCTCAGCACTCCGTGCCGCGCTTGAGCCAGCAGGTCTTGCCGCTGACGGCGCCGCCCTTGAACTCGGTGGTGCCTTGCTCGCCGGCCTCGTTGAGCGTGTAGGTGTGGCCCTTGGCCTGTCCGCTGGTCCCGGCGGCGGTCAGGGTGTAGGCTTGGTTGCCATTGGTGCCACTGAGGGCGCAGCTATAGCCGAACTTGGCGCCAGCGACCGGCGTGGCTGAGAAGTGGAGCTTGCCTTCGCCGCAGGTGTTGGTACCGTATTGGCGGTTGTCCTGGTAGTACTGCTCCATTGCCACACGCTGGCTTGCCAGGGTGCTGAAGGCTTCGGGCAGTTCGCTGCGGCGGATGTAGTCGCTGTAGGCCGGCATCGCGATGGCGGCGAGGATGCCGATGATGGCCACGACGACCATCACCTCGATGAGCGTGAAACCACGCGCGTGCGCCGAATGGAGTTGGCGGACGGAAGCGAAGGCGGAAGCGGGCAGGGCCATGTCGGCAGGCGACCGGGGAATCGCGCAAAAATGAAAGGGTGCCCCGATGCTAGGTGTCCGGCGTCCTGGCGTCACGCGGGCTGCATGCCGTTGATCGGCCGCAGCGGGCCGTTCGTCGGCTGGCCCCGGTGGGCGACAATACGCGATTGGCAACAGACAACCCCACAAGACACCCATGGCCCAGTACGTTTTCACGATGAACCGCGTCGGCAAGATCGTGCCGCCCAAGCGGCAGATCCTCAAGGGCATCTCGCTGTCCTTCTTTCCGGGCGCCAAGATCGGCGTGCTCGGCCTGAATGGCTCGGGCAAATCGACGCTGCTGAAGATCATGGCTGGCATCGACAAGGACATCGAGGGCGAGGCCACCCCGATGCCGGGTTTGAAGATCGGGTATCTGCCGCAGGAACCGCAGCTCAACCCGGACCAGACCGTGCGCGAAGCGGTCGAGGAAGGCATCGGCGGCGTGATCTCGGCCAAGAAGCGCCTGGACGCGGTCTACACCGCCTATGCCGACGAGGATGCCGACTTTGACGCGCTGGCCGCCGAGCAGGCCGAGCTGGAGGCGATCATCGCCGCCGCCGGCAGCGAGAACACCGATCTGCAGCTCGAAATCGCCGCGGATGCGCTGCGCCTGTCGCCGTGGGATGCGGTGATCGGTAACCTGTCGGGGGGTGAAAAGCGCCGCGTGGCCCTGTGCCGCCTGCTGCTGTCCAAGCCCGACATGCTGCTGCTGGACGAGCCGACCAACCACTTGGACGCCGAGTCGGTCGAGTGGCTGGAGCACTTCCTGCAACGCTTCACCGGCACCGTGGTGGCCATCACCCACGACCGCTACTTCCTCGACAACGCCGCCGAGTGGATCCTGGAACTCGACCGGGGCCAGGGCTTCCCGTACAAGGGCAACTACTCCGATTGGCTGGAAGGCAAGGGCAAGCGCCTGGAGCAGGAGCAGAAGACCGAAGACGCCCGTGCCCGCGCGATGAAGGTCGAGCTGGAGTGGGTACGCAAGAACGCCAAGGGGCGTCAGGCCAAGAGCAAGGCGCGTCTGGCCCGTTT
>JBEEMX010000075.1:0-19663 GCA_041192465.1 Pseudomonadota bacterium
CGCCTGCCAGGATGGCTGGCGCGCCATCGGCGTCAGGCCCAGCATCATCACAAACACCAGCAGGATCAGCCCGCCGCGCAGCACGCCAAACGCCGCGCCCAGCAAGCGGTCGAGCGGGGCCAGCGGTGTCGCGTGGATCACCTGCTGCAGCAGCCACGTCAACACCCGCCATGCCAACAGCGTCGCCACGAAGGTGATCACCAGCCCGGACAGGCGGGCGATCTGCCCCCCCGGTTCGCCGATGTGCAAGGCCGCAGCGACATCCAGCGCCCACGCCTGCGACAGCAGCCACGCGACCACCCAACCCGCCAGCGACATCACCTCGCTGACCAGCCCGCGCAACATCCCCGCGACCACCGACAAGGCCAGCACCGCCAACATCGCCAGATCGATCCACCCGAGGTCGGCGAACATGGGCCGGCCTCAGAGCGGCAGCACCGCTGCGTTCAGCCCGGCCGCCTTGAGCTTTGCAGCGGCGCGCAAGGCTTCTTCCTTCGAATTGAACGGTCCCAGGCGCACCCGCGTCCGCGCCGAACCGGCAGCGGTTTCGACATGCTGTTCATGCGAATCCAGCCCGATCTTGCCGATGCGACGGCCCAGATCACGGGCGGCCGCCGCTTCGGCGAACGAGCCGGACTGGATGACGTAACGGCGGGGCTTGTCGCTCTCGTCATCGGCATTGGCCTTCGCCAGCTTGGCCGCCTTGGCATCGCGGGCGTCTTTTGCCTTCTTGGCTGCCAACCGCACCTCGCGCGCCTTGTCGGCCTTCTCGGCTTCACGGGCCTGCTCCGCCTGGCGCACCTTCTCGGCCTTCAGCTTCTCGGCACGGGCCTTGTCGGCTTTCAGCTTGTCGGCGGCCGCCCGTGCCATCGCCTCGGCCTTCGGGTCGGCCTTGGGTTCGGTGATGATCGCCTCGTCGGCCGGTGGCTTGCGGGCCGTGCCCGGCAACACTGCTGCCGCCGCCACGACCGCCCCGGTCGTCACCAGGGCCACCACCGATCCCGACGGCCGGCCAGAGGCGGTTGGCGCTGCGGAACCCGCCTGCCCCGCCGCCGTGGGCGTGGGCACCTTGACCGACACTGCCGCCGCACCCTCGCCACCGGCCAGACGGACCTGGAAGGACTGGTCCGCGGGACGCGGTGGCTTGTCGAAGAGCGCAGGCAATCCCAGTACCGCCCCGCCCACCAGCACCGCTGCGCCGATCAGCCGCCGGCGGGCACGGGTGCGCAGCGTCTCGACGGTCACGGGATCCTGGGGCGGCGGCGTGCGCTTGCGGGCCTCGGGAGCCGGGGTCTTCTTGCGCTGGAGGAAGGAAAACAAGCCCATCTGGTTCAGCCGTCAGGCCGCGTTGCTCGGGGTGGTGGGGATGGCGAAAGCGGGCGTGTCAGCCGACGTGTGCGGCGCCCAAGCGTGGCAATCCGTGTTGCAAAACACCGCCGACGGTATGGAAAGATCCGAAAACGACGATTCTATCAGTGGGGTCCGCCCCCTTGAGCGCGGCGTCCAATGCCGCCTGCGGGTCGCTGTTGCAGTGCAGCACCGGTGCCGGCAGCGGCGCAGAACCGCTGGGCCGGGCCGCACGCGCCGCTGCGATGGCCGCTCGCAGCCCTTCGGCGGTGGCCGCCCGGGGCGTGGGCAGATCGCACAGATGCCACACATCGACCAGCGACAGCAGCGGCCCGACCAGCCCGGCGATGTCCTTGTCCGCCATCGCGCCGAGCACGGCGTGGGTGCGCGGGAAGTAGCCCATCTGGTCGAGGTTCTGCGCCAGCACGGCCGAGGCATGCGGGTTGTGGGCGACATCGAGCACCAGCGTGGGCTGTCCGGGAACCACCTGGAAGCGCCCCGGCAATTCGACCAGCGCCAGCCCGTTGCGCACCGCCTGCGCCGGCACCGACAACCGCGGGCGCATGGCATCCAGCGCGGCCAGCACGCCCGAGGCGTTGAGCAGTTGGTTCGCGCCGCGCAGCGCCGGGTAGGCCATTGCGTTGTAGCGCCGTCCACGCCCGCTCCAGCCCCACTGCTGGCGGTCGCCCGAATAGTTGAAGTCGCGGCCGAACAGCCACAGGTCCGCGCCCAACGCTTCGGCGTGTTCGATGACACTGCGCGGCGGCACCGGGTCGGACACGACCACAGGCCGGCCGGCCCGCATGATGCCGGCCTTTTCACGGCCGATCGACTCGCGGTCCGGGCCGAGGTAGTCCATGTGGTCGAGGTCGATGCTGGTGATGATGGCGCAGTCGGCGTCGATGATGTTGACGGCGTCCAGACGCCCGCCCAGACCGACTTCGAGGATCACCACGTCCAGCGGCTGCGCGGCCATGCAGTGCAGGATGGCCAGCGTCGTGAACTCGAAATACGTCAGTGACTCACCGCCCCGCGCCGCCTCGACCGCGGCGAAATGCGGCAGCAGCACCTCGGCCTGCACCACGTCGCCATTCAGGCGCAGGCGCTCCTCGAAATGCACCAGGTGCGGCGAGCCGTAGACCGCCGTGCGGTAGCCGCCCTGCAGCAGAATAGCTTCGAGCATGGCGCAGGTCGAGCCTTTGCCGTTGGTGCCCGCCACGGTGAACACCGGCACATCGAACTGCAGGCCCATCCGCTCGCGCACGCGCTGCACCCGGTCCAGGCCGAGTTCGATGGTCACGGGGTGCAGGCGCTCGCAGTGGGCGAGCCAGTCGGACAGGGTGTGGAGCATGGCGGTCACATCGACGTTGAAAAACCGAAGGGGCGTCTTGCGACGCCCCCAGGAGCACGGAGCGTGGCAGGTGGGCTCAGGACACCGCGTCGGCGCTCTGGCGCTGCAGCATCGCCAGCAGGCGGGCGACGGTCTGGCGCAGCTCGCGGCGGTCCACGATCATGTCCAGCGCGCCTTTCTCGATCAGGAACTCCGACCGCTGGAAGCCTTCAGGCAGCTTCTCGCGCACGGTGTTCTCGATCACGCGCGGGCCGGCAAAACCGATCAGCGCCTTGGGTTCGGCAATGACCACATCGCCCACGAAGGCGAACCCGGCCGAAACACCGCCCATGGTCGGGTCGGTCAGCACGCTGATGTAGGGCAGCTTCGCCTTGCCGAGGCGGGTCAGCGCCGCATTGGTCTTGGCCATCTGCATCAGCGAGAGCAGCCCTTCCTGCATGCGCGCCCCACCCGTGGCGGTGAAGCACACGAACGGCACCTTCTGCTCGATCGCCGTCTCGACACCGCGCACGAAACGTTCCCCGACAACCGAGCCCATCGAGCCGCCCATGAAGTCGAACTCGAAGGCCGCGACGACCAGCGGAATGCTCAGCACCGAGCCGCCCATGACCACCAGCGCATCGGTTTCCCCGGTGGACTCCATCGCTTCCTTGAGGCGCTCAGGGTATTTCTTGCTGTCCTTGAACTTCAGCGCATCGACCGGCAGGACTTCCTGGCCGATCTCGTAGCGGCCTTCGTCGTCCAGGAAGCCGTTCAGGCGGGCGCGGGCGTCGATGCGGTGGTGGTGGCCGCACTTCGGACAGACGTTGAGATTGCCCTCCAGGTCGGTCTTGTAGAGCACCGTTTCGCAGGACGCACACTTGACCCACAGCCCTTCCGGCACCGTGCGGCGTTCGCTGGGTTTGGTCTGCTGGATCTTGGGGGGCAGCAGCTTGTCGAGCCAACTCATGCGCGTTCTCCTGGGGCGGTTGCGGGGGTGGTCTGGAGCGTGTCCAAGGCTGCGCGGATCTCGCGGAGGAAACCGGCGGCCACCGGCACCACCCGCTCGCGCGGCTCGTTCTCGATCAACTGGATGATACGGGAACCGATCACGACCGCGTCCGAAACCCGTGCCACGGCGACCGCCGTTTCCGCATCTCGGATGCCGAAACCGACGCCCACCGGCACGCTCACCTGCGCCCGGATGCGCGGCACCATGCGGGCCACGGCGTCGGTGTCGAGGTGGCCGGCACCGGTCACGCCCTTGAGCGAAACGTAGTAGACGTAGCCCGTGGCGATGCGGCCAACTTCCGCCATGCGCTGGTCGGTCGAGGTGGGAGCGAGCAGGAAGATGGCGTCCATGTCCGCAGCGCGCAGCCGGGCAGCGAATGCCTCGCACTCCTGCGGCGGGTAGTCCACCACCAGCACGCCATCGACGCCGGCCGTCTTCGCGTCATCGACGAAGCGGTCCGGGCCGTAGCACTCGACCGGATTCGCGTAGCCCATCAGCACGACCGGCGTGGTCGCGTCCGTCTCGCGGAAAGCGCGCACCATCTCCAGCACATGCGCCGTGCTGATGTGCTTGAGCAGCGCCCGCTCGCTGGCGCGCTGGATCACGGGACCATCGGCCATCGGGTCCGAGAACGGCACCCCGAGTTCGATCACGTCGGCGCCGGCCTCGACCATGCCGTGCATCAGGTCAACGGTCACGTCCGCGAAGGGGTCGCCAGCGGTGACATAGGGGATCAGCGCCTTGCGACCTTCGGCGGCCAATCGGGCAAAGGTGGACTGGATGCGGCTCACAGTACACCTCCCTTGACGCTCTGCCCGCGGCACGACGGGCGGCAGTAGAAATCCGCGCCGGACAGGTCGGCGACGGTGCCGATGTCCTTGTCGCCACGGCCGGACAGGTTCACCAGGATGTGCTGGTCCGGGCGCATCGTCCTGGCCAGCTTCATCGCGTAGGCGACTGCGTGGCTCGACTCCAGCGCCGGGATGATGCCCTCGGTACGGCAAAGGTAGTGGAACGCCTCCAGGGCTTCCTTGTCGGTGATGCCGACGTACTCGGCGCGGCCGATGTCCTTCAGATACGCATGTTCCGGGCCGACGCCGGGGTAGTCCAGACCCGCCGACACGGAGTGCGTCTCGGTGATCTGGCCGTTGGCGTCCTGCAGGATGTAGGTGCGGTTGCCGTGCAGCACGCCGGGCTTGCCCAGTTGCAGCGAGGCCGAGTGCTTGCCGGTGTCCATGCCCTCGCCTGCCGCCTCGACGCCGATCAGGCGTGTGCCTTCATGCGGGATGTAGGGGTAGAAAATGCCCATGGCGTTGCTGCCGCCGCCCACGCAGGCGACCACCGCGTCCGGCTGCCGACCCGCAGGGCCACCCAGCTCGGCAATCATCTCGGGCATCTGCGTCAGGCATTCGGTGCCGATCACGCTCTGGAAGTCGCGCACCATCGCCGGGTACGGGTGCGGCCCCGCCACCGTGCCGATGATGTAGAAGGTGTTCTCGACGTTGGTCACCCAGTCGCGCATCGCCTCGTTGAGCGCGTCCTTGAGCGTCTTGCTGCCCGACTCGACCGGCACCACACGGGCGCCGAGCAGGTGCATCCGGTACACGTTCGGGCTTTGGCGCTTCACGTCCTCCGAACCCATGTAGACCACGCACTCCATGCCGTAGCGCGCACAGATCGTCGCGGTCGCCACGCCGTGCTGGCCGGCACCGGTTTCAGCGATCACGCGCGGCTTGCCCATGCGCTTGGCCAGCAGGGCCTGGCCGATGGTGTTGTTGACCTTGTGCGCGCCGGTGTGGTTCAAGTCCTCGCGCTTGAGGTAGATCTGCGCACCGCCCATCTCGCGGCTCATGCGGTCGGCGTGGTAGACCGGGCTGGGGCGGCCGACAAAATGTTTCAGCTCGCGGCGGAATTCGGCGATGAACTGCGGGTCGTGGCGGTAATGCGCATAGGCCCCGCGCAATTCGTCGAGCGCATGGCTGAGGGTTTCAGCGACAAAGCTGCCGCCGTAGACCCCGAAGTGCCCGCGGGCATCGGGTTGGTCGTAGGTAAACATGGTGACTCTCGGGAAATTCAGTATCCGCTGTCGGCGTCGGCCCGTCGGGCGTCGGCTTCGCGGACGGCTTCGCAGAATTGGCGCATCAGCACGGCGTCCTTGACACCCTTGCCGACTTCAACGCCGGAACTCACGTCCACGGCACACGGCCGCACGCGAAGCACGCCATCGGTCACATTGGCAGCATTCAACCCACCAGACAAAACGACCGGACGGTACACGTCTGACGGAATGAGCGACCAATCGAAAACCTTTCCGCCGCCGCCATACCCTTCGACGTGGGCGTCGAGCAAGATGGCCTGGGCACTGGAGTAAGACTGTGCAAAGTTTAACAAATCGAAGTCCGGCGCCATGCGGGCGGCGCGCAGATAGGGGCGGCCGGCGGCTTCGCACTGCGCGAGAGTTTCATCTCCGTGGAACTGCAGCAGCAGCGTCGGGATGGCCACGCAGGCGTCGGCGATCTGTGCAGGGTCGGCGTTGACGAACAGGCCGACCGGGGTGACGAAGGGGGGCAGGCAGGCCACCAGCCGCCGTGCCACCTCCACCGTGACATGGCGCGGACTGCGGGGGTAGAACACCAGTCCGATCGCGTCGGCGCCCGCCGCCACGGCGTCCTCCACATCCCGCTCGCGGGTCAGGCCGCAAATCTTGATGCGGGTGCGGGCAGCCGCTGAAACCGGCCGCGTCAGGTCCATCGAAACAACATGCATCAGCAATCACCCGAACCCGGTAGCCAGTCGAACGCGGCCGTGCGGGTCGGCAGGCCGTGGTGTGCATCGTAACGGGGGCCGAGGAAATACAGCCCGTCAGGAGCAAAGGTCGGTGCAGCGCGTTCGCGTCGGCGCGAGGCGAGCACCTCGGCCACCCAGTCGCTCGACTGGGTACCCGTCCCCACAGCGATCAGGCAACCCATGAGGTTGCGGATCATGTGGTGCAGGAAGGCCACCGCCTCGAAGTCGAAGCGCCAGTAGGCCCCGTGGCGGCTGATGGTGATCTCGCGCATCAGCTTGACCGGCGACAGTGCCTGGCAGTCGGCCGAGCGGAAAGCCGAGAAATCGTGCTCGCCGATCAGGTGGGCGGCCGCCTGTCGCATGGCCTCACCGTTCAGCGGACGAAAAGTCCAGCCGACAGAGCCCTTTTCGATCGACGGCCGCACCGGCGACTCGACCACGAGGTAGGCATAGCGACGCCCGCGTGCCAGATTGCGTGCGTGGAAATGCCTATCGACCGGGACGCACCACTGGACAGCGATGTCATCCGGCAGATAGCGGTTGGTGCCACGCACCCAGGAGAACGGTTCGCGCGCCCGGTCCGTGTCGAAATGGACCACCTGATTGAGGCCATGCACACCGGTGTCGGTACGCCCGGCACACAAGGTCTGGATCGGTGCCACCGCAAACCGCGACAGCGCCTTTTCCAGATGATCCTGAACCGTGCAACCGTCTGATTGGCTTTGCCAGCCGTGGTAGGCGGTGCCCCGGTAAGCGATGCCTAGCGCGAGGCGCAAGGCAATTCACCTGCCCGAACAACCACCGACTGACGTGTCACGCCAGCTTGTCCAGCATGGCCTGCGCCTTGGCACGCAGATCACCATCGGATTTCTCGATCACTTCCTGCAGCATGTCGCGCGCAGACTCGGCATCACCGAAATCGAGAAACTCCTTGGCCAGCTCGATCTTGCGGGCCAGCGGATCGCCATCCTCACCATCGCCCAGCATCGGATAGGCATCAACACCGCCCGGCGATGTCGTGGGCTGCAGATCGAAGTCGAGCGACAGGCCGTCCATGTCGATCTTCTGCAGATCACCAGCTTCGGTGATCGACTCGCTGATCTCGGGAAGGTCGTGGAGTTCGAAGTCCAAGCTGCTGTGCCCGGCATCGGCGGGGGCATCCAGAGCGCCAGAGAGTCCAGCCGCACCAAACCCACCACGCCCGGTCGAGAACGTGCTCGACAGCGGGGGCAGTGAATCCATCGGGCCCGGCACCGAAATGTCAAGGTCGATGGAGGCCGAGCTGCCCGACTGCGTATCAGCGCCCAAGTCAAAGTCGGGAATCGCGCTGTTCTCGAACCGGGACGGCGACGGCACCACCGACTGCGGCATGGTGCTGGCCCCCAGCATCTCGCCACCGCCAGATTCCATCGCATAACCCGAGTTGGGCTGACCACCCTGCTCGTACAGCGGATTCTCCGGATCGATCGAACGGCCCAGTTCCTGCGCACGGACCCAGTCTTCACCCTGCCCACCAGTCAATCCGTACAGCTCACCCGCCAGCAGTTCGTAGCCCTTGGTGTCACGGCGTTTGGCATAGACCTCCAGCAACTTGGTGCGGATGGCGAGGCGCTCCGGGTTAGCACGCATCGCCTCCTTGAGGATTTCCTCGGCTTGCAGGTCACGGCCGTAAGCGAGATAGACATCGGCCTCGGCGACCGGATCAACATCGCCGATCGCATCGATCTGGCTGAGCGAGTAGCTCATCGAAGACGGTGTACCCGCGGCATCACGGGTATCAACCCGCTGACCGCCACTCGCTCCGAAGAACGAATCCGGCTGGAGACGGCTTTCGAGGAACGAGGTGACCCCTGCCTCGTCCTTGTTCCTGCCACGCAGACGGTGATACCCCAAACCCGCCAAAATGGCCAGAATCAGACCAGCTCCCGGCAGGAGCATCGGGTTCTCGGACAGAGACTCGATCAGCGAAGGCTCTTCGACTGGGGCTGTGTCCATCGGCACGGCTGGCCGGGAAGCCGCGACCACCGCAGGGGGCGCAGAAACGGCTGGCGCACTGGCTGGGGCGGGCGCAGAGGCCACAACAGGCAGCGGAGCCTTGGCCGAAGCAGGCTGGGCCACTGCCGGAGCAGATGCAGGGGCTGCAGACTTGACCGGCGCCGGGGCGGAGGCGATCGCGACAGGTTTCTCGACCGGTTTTTCAGGCGTCTTTCCATTCACCACCAGCCCGGCGGCAGAAGCCGGTTTGCCGGACCCTGCTGCTGCCGCACCAGAGGCAGCCTGCAGCTTCTTCAGCTCATCCAGGTTACGGGCAAGTTCATTGACGCGCGAGCTGGCTTCCTTCTCGGCGCGTTGCTTGACCACGGTCTCTTCCGGCGCAGTGGTCTGACCCTTCCCGGCGGTCTTCGGCTTGTCGATCTGCAGGCGATCTGGCTTGGCGGCACCTGCAGAACCACTGTCAATGACCTCGGTGCGGACTTGCCCGCCGGACTTGCGCGTCGGCTCGACCGGCTTGGTCTGCTCCGGAACAGCGCCAGCCAGGCGCTGTCGGTAGGCGTTGAAGTTGACGCTCTGGACCTGCACGAGGCGGCGGGCTTCCCGCGCCTCGACGCTGCCGAGCTTCTGCGAAGACGGCACGTTCAGCACGGCGCCCGAGCGCAGCCGGTTCATGTTGTTGCCGATGAACGCCTGGGTGTTGCCCTGGTAGAGCCCCACCAGCATCTGGTCCAGGGAAAAGCCCTCGACTTGCAGCTTGCTGGCAACATTCGACAGCGTGTCACCCGGCTTGACGCGGTACTCGGCGCCAGCGGTGGATTCGGCTGGAGCGGGCGGCGCGACCGGGCGGCGCACAGGGGCCTTGGCAAGTGGCACGGGCTCGGCAGCCTCGGTGAGCACTGGCGCAGGGGCCGGACGCTTCATGGTTTCGGCACGCGCAGCCGCTTCAGCAGCCGCGGACGCCGCCAGTTCAGACTTGCTCGGACGAGCAGGTGCAGCAACCACGGCAACGACAGCCGGCGTCGCCGGAGCAGCCGGTGCCCGTGCGACCGACGGCGGATCAAACAACAGCGTGTACTCGCGCAGCAGACGGCCACTGGACCAGGACAGCTCCAGAATCACGTCGACAAACGGCTCCTGCACCGAACGGTCACTGCTGATGCGCAGATACGGCGAACCGTCGGCGCGGCGTTGCAGCGACACCGACGTGGAAGGCAGGACAGCGTTGTAATCCACACCGGCAATCCGGTAGGCATCCGGCGGCGCGACCCGCACCCGGAGATTGGCGGATTCGTCCGGCGTGAGGCTGGTGACGTCGATCTCGGCCCGCAGCGATTCGCCCAAGGCGGATTGCACGCTCAAGCGGCCGAGACTCAAGGACCATGCCGATGGTGCAGCACCCAGTGCTGCAATCACCGCGACCACGGCCGCCACTTCTCTCAGAGCCAAACGCCCCGTGCGCTTCGTCTGGGTATTCAAGGCGTCTCCCAAGCTGCGAATCATGGAACCATTCCGTTTTTTCGCACCAGTCAATATGAGCAACGAATGCTCAGCAAGGACTCAAAATGTCCGAAAAGACAATAGCATCAAGCAGATACAAAGACAAGCTCATGCTCTGCCTGACATTCCGAGCATCTCGCACGATTACCGTCACTGAAAATATGCCCGTTGCCAGTCGGCAACGGGCACCGTGCAATACCGATCAGGCGTCCAGCAGGATGCGCAGCATGCGGCGCAGCGGCTCGGCCGCTCCCCACAGCAACTGGTCCCCGATGGTGAATGCGCCAACATACTCCGGGCCCATCGCCAGCTTGCGGATCCGACCGACCGGAATCGTCATCGTGCCTGTCACTGCTACCGGCGTCAGATCACGGACAGTGGCCTCACGGGTATTGGGCACCACCTTCACCCACTGATTGTCGGCCGCGATCATGGCCTCCAGATCGGCAACGGGCACGTCCTTCTTCAGCTTGAACGTCAGTGCCTGGCTGTGGCAGCGCATCGCACCCACCCGCACGCAGAAACCATCCACCGGAATCGCGGCCGAGCCGAAGCCCTCCACTCTTCCTTGGACATGCCATTGCCGAGATCCTTGTCGATCCACGGGATCAGCGAGCCACCCAGCGGCACACCGAAGTTCGCGGTCTCGGCAGACGTCAGGGCACGCTGCTTGGCGATGACCTTGCGGTCGATCTCCAGGATCGCGCTCTTCGGGTCGTCCAGTAGCGCACGCACTTCGGCGTTGAGCGTGCCGTACTGCGTCAGCAGCTCGCGCATGTGCTGCGCGCCACCACCAGAGGCCGCCTGGTAGGTCTGGGTGCTCATCCACTCGACCAGACCGGCCTTGTAGAGTGCGCCGACGCCCATCAGCATGCAGCTCACGGTGCAGTTGCCGCCCACCCAGTTCTTGCCACCCTTGGCCATCGCGTCCTGGATCACCGGCATGTTGACCGGGTCAAGGATGATGACGGCGTCGGACGCCATGCGCAGCGTCGAGGCCGCGTCGATCCAGTGACCGTTCCAGCCCGCGGCGCGCAGCCTCGGGAACACCTCGGAGGTGTAGTCGCCGCCCTGCGCCGTGATGATGATCTCGCAGCGCTTGAGCGCCTCGATGTCATGCGCGTTCTGGAGTTTCGTCTCGTTCTTCGCCATCGCCGGGGCCGCGCCGCCAGCGTTGGACGTCGAGAAGAACAGCGGCTCGATGAGGCCGAAATCGCCCTCGGCCTGCATGCGGTCCATCAGGACGGAGCCGACCATGCCGCGCCATCCGACCAATCCTACGAGTTTCATGTGATGCCCTCTTTCGAAATTCGACCTTCCCCGCCGACTCGCATCGCCGGGGTTCAAAGGTCTGGGCGAGACGAGGCGGAGCCGATCAGCTCTTGGTAATGCCTTTAATGGCCTTCGTGCCCTGGGTGATGGCGGCCACGACCGCGTCCCCCATCTCGCGCGTGCCGACGCGCTTCGTTCCCTCCGACCAGATGTCGGGCGTGCGCAAGCCAGCGGCGAGCACGGCCTGAACCCCCGACTCGATGCGGTCGGCGGCTTCAGGTTGTTGGAGGGAGTAGCGAAGCATCATGGCAGCGGACAGGATTGTAGCCAGAGGATTGGCAACTCCCTTGCCAGCGATGTCCGGAGCGCTGCCGTGGCTGGGTTCGTACAGCCCCTGCCCCTTCGAATTCAGCGACGCGGAAGGCAGCATCCCGATCGAGCCGGTCAGCATCGCCGCCGCGTCCGAGAGGATGTCGCCGAACATGTTGCCGGTGAACAGCACGTCGAATTTCTTCGGCGCCTTGATCAGTTGCATGGCCGCGTTGTCCACGTACATGTGGTCCAGCGCGATGTCCGGGTAGTCCTTGTGGACCTCGGTGACCACGTCCTTCCACAACTGGAAGGTCTCCAGCACGTTGGCCTTGTCCACGCTGGTCACGCGCTTGCTGCGCTGGCGGGCCGCTTGAAACGCGACATGGGCGATGCGCTCGATCTCCGGGCGGCTGTAGCGCATCGTGTCGAAGGCTTCCTCGCTGCCGGGGAAATGGCCGTCGGTGGCAATGCGGCGCCCGCGCGGCTGGCCGAAGTAGATGTCGCCCGTCAGCTCGCGGATGATCAGGATGTCCAGCCCGGCGACGAGTTCGGGCTTGAGCGACGAGGCGTGGGTCAGTTGCTCGTAGCAGATCGCGGGGCGGAAGTTGGCGAACAGGCCCAGGTGCTTGCGCAGGCCGAGGATCGCCTGCTCCGGGCGCAGCGAGCGTTCCAGCGTGTCGTACTTCCAGTCGCCGACGGCGCCGAACAGGATCGCGTCGGACGCCTTGGCAAGGTTCAGCGTCGATTCGGGCAGCGGGTGGCCGTGGGCTTCATACGCGGCGCCGCCGACCTTGGCTTCTTCAAGCTCGAAGGGCAGGTCGAGCACGTTCAGGACACGGACGGCTTCGGCGACGATTTCGGTGCCGATGCCATCGCCGGGGAGGACTGCGATTTTCATGGTCATGGGAAAGTCTTTCGTGTACGGATGCTTCGATTCGGTTCGGATCAACCCACCAGACGGTGGTTCAGCCACGGCTTGGCGGCGAGCCGCTCGGCCTCGAAGGCGCGGATCTTGTCGGCGTGGCGCAGCGTCAGGCCGATGTCGTCGAAGCCGTTGGTCAGGCAGAACTTGCGGAACGCCTGCACCTCGAACGGGATCTCCTCGCCGTCGCCCTTGACCACCACCTGGCGCGGCAGGTCGATCGTCAGCCGGTAGCCGGGGAAAACGTGGACCTCGTCGAACAGCTTGGCGATGACGCTGTCCGGCAGCACGATGGGCAGCAGGCCGTTCTTGAAACAGTTGTTGAAGAAGATGTCGGCGAAGCTCGGCGCGAGGATGGCGCAGAAGCCGTATTGGTCCAAGGCCCACGGCGCATGTTCGCGGCTCGAACCACAGCCGAAGTTCTTGCGCGCCAGCAGCACCGAGGCGCCCTGGTAACGCGCCTGGTTCAGCACGAAGTCCGGGTTCGGCTTGCGCACGACGTGCTCCTGGCCGGGCTGGCCCACGTCGAGGTAGCGCCACTCGTCGAACAGGTTCGGGCCGAAGCCACTGCGCTGGATCGACTTGAGGAACTGCTTGGGGATGATGGCGTCGGTGTCCACGTTGTCGCGGTCCATTGGCGCAACGAGACCTTGGTGAACGGTGAAGGCTTGCATGGCGAAATTCCTTGAATCTGGGCGATCTGATCGGTCAGGTCAGCCGAGGCGGCGGACATCGACGAAGTGGCCTTCCAGCGCGGCAGCGGCGGCCATCGCCGGGCTGACGAGGTGGGTGCGGCCCCCGGCGCCTTGGCGGCCTTCGAAGTTGCGGTTGCTGGTCGAGGCACAGCGTTCGCCCGGCTCCAGCCGGTCCGCGTTCATCGCCAGGCACATCGAGCAGCCCGGCTCGCGCCACTCGAACCCCGCGGCCTTGAACACCTTGTCCAGCCCTTCCCGCTCGGCCTGCGCCTTCACGAGACCCGAGCCGGGCACGACCATCGCCACCTTGATGTTCGCCGCCACCCGCTTGCCGAGCTTGCGCACGACGGCGGCGGCTTCGCGCATGTCCTCGATGCGGCTGTTGGTGCAGGAGCCGATGAACACCTTGTCCACGTACAGGTCGGCCAGCGCCTTGTTCGGCTGCAGGCCCATGTACTTCAGCGCCCGCTCGATCGCGTCGCGCTTGACGGGATCGCGTTCCTTGTCGGGATCGGGCACGCGCTGGTCGATCGCCAGCACCATCTCGGGCGAGGTGCCCCAGGTGACCTGCGGGAGGATCTGCGCAGCGTCCAGCTCGACCACGGCGTCAAACACCGCGTCCGCGTCCGATTGCAGCGTGGACCAGTACGCCACCGCCTGCGCCCACTCGACGCCGCTCGGCGCGAACGGCCGGCCCTTGACGTACTCGATCGTCTTCTCGTCCACGGCGACCAGCCCGGCGCGTGCGCCCGCCTCGATCGCCATGTTGCACACCGTCATGCGGCCTTCCATGCTCAGCGCACGGATCGCCGCGCCGCCGAACTCGATGGTGTAGCCCGTGCCGCCGGCCGTGCCGATCTTGCCGATGACGGCCAGCACGAGATCCTTGGCGCCACAGCCAAAGGGCAGCGTGCCTTCGACCTTGACCAGCAGGTTCTTCGCCTTCCTGGCCAGCAGCGTCTGCGTGGCCAGCACATGCTCGACCTCGCTGGTGCCGATGCCGTGCGCGAGTGCGCCGAACGCGCCGTGCGTCGAGGTGTGGCTGTCGCCGCAGACGACGGTCATGCCGGGCAGCGTGGCGCCCTGCTCCGGGCCGATGACGTGGACGATGCCCTGGCGGCCGTCCATGAAGGGGAAGTAGGCCGCCGCGCCGAACGCCTTGATGTTGGCGTCCAGCGTGGTGATCTGCTGGCGCGAGATCGGGTCGGTGATGCCGTCGTAGCCGAGTTCCCAGCCGGTGGTGGGCGTGTTGTGGTCGGCGGTGGCGACGATGGAACTGGTGCGCCAGACCGGGCGGCCGGCCAGGCGCAGGCCCTCGAACGCCTGCGGGCTGGTGACTTCATGCACCAGGTGGCGGTCGATGTAGAGCACCGAGGTGCCGTCTTCTTCGGTGTGGACGACGTGTTCGTCCCAGAGCTTGTCGTAGAGGGTGCGTCCGGTCATGGGTGGCTCTCGTTCGTGGGGATCATTGGAGGGCAAAGGAATTCGACAAAACGGCGCACGACGGCAGGCAGAACCTCCTGCTCGCGCACGCCGACAAGGTACTCGCGCTGCGCCCAGGGTTCGTCGAGCGCGATGCGGTTCAGCCGGAACAGCCGCGCCAGCCGCTCGGCCACGGCGGACGGCATCAGCGCGACACCGAGGCCAGCCTCGACCAGTTGCGCGATGGCGTCGAAGCCGCGCACCTGCATCCGCATGCGCAGCGGGCGGCCCTGCTCGGTGGCGTGGGCGAGGAGCATCTGCTGCAGCGCCGCGCCCGTGTGCTGCCCGACAAAATCGAAATCGAGCAGGTCGGCGAAGCGCACCAGCGTCCGATCGGCCAGCGGGTGGCCCTGCGGCGTGATCAGCACCAGCGTGCCTTCGCGGTAATGCCAGGTCTGCAGCCGCGACTCCAGCCGCGGCGGCACGAAGATGCCCACGTCCGCCCGCCCTTCGGCCACCGAGCGTTGCAGCTCGGCGCTGGTCTGGTCTTCGAGCGTGATGCGGATGTCGGGGTGCGCACGCGAGAAAGCGGCGAGGTCTGGCGGCAGGCACTCGGCGATGGCGGAGGCGTTGGCGACGATGCGCAGGTGGCCCCGGATGCCACGCGAGTATTCGGCGACCTCGTCCTCCATCGCGTGCAGCGAGGCGTGCAGGCTGCGGATGTGGCGCAGCAGCGCGTGGCCAGCGGCGGTCGGCTCGACGCCCCGGGCGCGGCGCTCGAACAACTGCACGCCGAGGCGGGTTTCGAGATCGCTCAGCCGCTTGCTCGCCGCCGCAAGCGCCAGGCATGGAAGCGCCATCTTGCCCCAAGCCGGCCGCGCTGACGGTCGGCAATCGACGAGCCAGCCTTCGTTCAGCGCGAAGGCTGGTGCAGCACCATGGTGTCCGGCCAGCGTGTTGGGGCCTGTATCCAGCCCTTGAGCCGGCGGCCCAGCGGGCGCTCCACCCCGCGGTGAACCAACAACGCCACCCCAACGATCAGCGCCACGCACACCGCCACCCGCCAGCCCAGCGAGGGCCAGACCGGCCGCAGCTTGTCCAGCAGCACATAGCCGATGTTCTGGTGCAGCAGGTAGACCGGATAGGTCAGCAACCCGACCCAGCGCACCCAGCGGTTCGTCGGCAGCCGCAGCCGGTGCAGCGCCAGCAGCGCGAACACGCCGAACGCTGCACTGAGGACCATGAAGATCACCCAGGGATCACGCGGCGGATCGCCCGGCGCGGCAATCGACAGCACCGCCGGCCGGATCGACTGCGCCACCGCCAGCACATAGGCGCCCCACAGCAGCAGGTAGCGGCGCACGGTCAGCCCCTGCCGATGCACCAGGTAGAACAGGATGCCGGCCGAGAACAGCGGCGCCCACTCCAGCCCCAGCCACACGCCCAGGTTGAACATCGGCCGCGCCAGCTCCAGCGCCGACAGCAGCAGCCACCCGGCCACCAGCCACTCGCCCGACTCCAGCACCTCCAGGCACAGCCCCAGCCAGACCAGCAGGTAGAACTGGCACTCGACCCCCAGCGACCAATACGCCCCGTCCACGAACCGCACATCCCACCGCAGCGCGACGAGGTGGGTCAGCATGGTGAGGTTGACGAGCAGATCAGCGTCGCTCACGGTGAAGTCCGGCACGCCCGCCCATCGACACGCCGCCCCGGTCAGCAGCACCGCGACCCAGTAGGCGGGGAACAGGCGTGCTACCCGCGATGCGACAAAGGCCCGCGGTGTCGCCCCCGACGCCGTCATGAAGATGACGAAGCCGCTGACGATGAAGAACAGGTGAACGCCGAGATAGCCATAGCGCAAGGGCATCGCCAGCCAGCGCGGTGCGGCATCGGTGATCCAGCCGTCCTGCTGACCGCGGTAGCCAAAATGGAAGGCCACCACGGCGGTGCAAGCCAGACCGCGCAGCCAGTCAATCGCGGCGTGGTGCGCCGTGGCGGCCTTGCCTGCCCTGCCCGCGGCTTCGTCTGCTGTGCCCATGACCACAGCCTAGCGGACATGAAACCATTTGTAATTATTAACGCGTGATCTCGCCAGATCAATCTGGTTCGGCGCCGTTCAGGCCAGCCTGCGCCGGAAGAACGTCAGCGTGCGCTGCCAAGCCAGCATTGCCGCGGCGTCGTCATAGCGCGGTGTCGTGTCGTTGTGGAAGCCGTGCTGCACACCTGCGTAGACATGGGCCTCAAACGGGGTGCCAGCGGCTTTCAATGCGGCCGCGTAGGCCGGCCAGCCTGCGTTGATGCGTTCATCGTCGCCCGCGTAGTGCAGCAGCAGGGGCGAGCGGATGCGTGCCGCATCGGCCGCTGCGGGCTGCCCACCATAAAACGGCACCCCGGCGGCCAGCGTCGGCAGGCGGGTCGCCAGGAAATTGACGACCGTGCCCCCGTAGCAGAACCCCACCGCACCCACCCGGCTGGCGTCCCCGGCCAGCGTCACCAGATGCCCATGGGCGGCCACGAAATCCTCGCGGGTGCGGGCCTGGTCAAGCTTGGGGAACAGTTCGCGCGCCTTGTCCTCGTCGCCTGGGTAACCGCCGAGCGGAGCCAGTGCGTCGGGTGCAAAGGCGGTGAAACCCTCGACGGCAAATCGACGTGCCACATCCTCGATGTGCGGATTGAGACCGCGGTTCTCGTGGACCACCAGCACGGCCTGCACTTTCTCGCGGGCCTGCACCGGTTGTGCAAGCAGCCCCTTGACCATGCCATGTCCCTGCGGTGAAGGCACCTCGATGCGGCTGGTGCGGATGCGGGCGTCCTGGGGCGAGACTTGCTGCGCCGCGGCGAAGGAGGGGCTGAGTGCCGCCAGAAGGCCGGCTGCGGACGTGCCGGCGGTGGCGTAGCGGGCGGCGCCATCCAGGAAACCTCGCCGACTGAGCTGACCATGCACGTACTGGTCGAACAGCTTCAGGACAGTGGGATCGAAATCGCGGGCGGTGGGGCGTTCCATGTCGGCACTCCAGTCAGATCGGGCAAGGACCAAAACAATACCCGACGACTTCCGCCACACAAGCCCACAACGAGAAAAGCCCTGAAATCACAAGCATTCACTTGTTTTTTTCAGGGCTTACCCATTCTGGCGGAGACGGAGGGATTCGAACCCTCGATGCACTTTTGGTACATACTCCCTTAGCAGGGGAGCACCTTCGGCCACTCGGTCACGTCTCCGGCGAAGAGGATCGACTATAGCCTAGTTTTTCCTCATTTGCAAACAACGACGCCAGAACTCAAGCGTCCAGGCCAAAAGCCTTGTGCAGCGCGCGCACCGCCAGCTCCATGTACTTCTCGTCGATCACGACCGAGGTCTTGATCTCGCTGGTGGTGATCATCTGGATGTTGATGCTCTCGTCGCTCAGTGCCCGGAACATCGTCGAGGCCACGCCGGCGTGCGAGCGCATGCCGATGCCGACGATCGAGACCTTGCAGATCTTGGTGTCGCCGACCACGGCGGCCGCACCCAGCGCCGGCACCACTTCGGACTTCAGCAGGTCGAAGGCGCGCTGGTAGTCGCTGCGGTGGACGGTGAACGAGAAATCTGTCTTGCCGTCGTGCGAGACGTTCTGGATGATGACGTCCACGTCAATGTTGGCCTCGGCGACCTTGCCCAGGATGCCATAGGCGATGCCGGGCTTGTCCGGCACGCCCAACACGGTCAGCTTGGCTTCGTCGCGGTTGAACGCGATGCCCGACACAACGGCTTGTTCCATCTTCTCGTCTTCCTCGAAAGTGATCAGGGTGCCCGACTTGGCTTCTTCCTCGATGGCGATGTCCCACGGGGTGAAGCTCGACAGCACACGCAGTGGCACGCGGTACTTGCCGGCAAACTCGACCGAGCGGATCTGCAGGATCTTGGAGCCCAGCGAGGCCATTTCCAGCATCTCCTCGAAGGAGACGGTGGCCAGGCGCTTGGCTTCCGGCACGACACGCGGGTCGGTGGTGTAGACGCCGTCCACATCGGTGTAGATCAGGCACTCGGCGGCCTTCATCGCCGCCGCCACCGCCACCGCCGAGGTGTCCGAACCACCACGGCCGAGCGTGGTGATGTTCATGTCCTCGTCGACGCCCTGGAAGCCGGTGATCACGACCACGCGGCCGGCGTCCAGGTCGGCACGAACGCGGGCGTCGTCGATGCTCTGGATGCGCGCCTTGGTGTAGGCCGAGTCGGTGCGGATGGGCACCTGCCAGCCGGAGTAGCTGACGGCGTCCATGCCCTCGGCCTGCAGGGCCAGGGACAGCAGACCGACCGACACCTGCTCGCCGGTGCAGGCGATCATGTCGAGTTCGCGGGTGACGGCCGCTGTCTGGACGGCCGGGGACACTTCGCGGGCCAGGCCGAGCAGGCGGTTGGTCTCGCCGCTCATGGCGGAGGGCACGACCACCATCTGGTGGCCGGCGCGGGCCCACTTGGCCACGCGCTTGGCGACGTTGCGGATGCGCTCGGGCGAGCCCATCGACGTGCCGCCGTACTTGTGAACGATCAAAGCCATGGGGTTGTGGCTCGCTGGAGAGTCGAAAAGCTCATGATTTTAGCGGATTCCAGCGCAACACCCCCCCCCGCAGGTGAAGCTCACCCGCGCCCAGCACCGGCCAGCGTGCCTCGGCACACTCGGCCAACTCCCGCGACAGGCGATCCAGCCAGCTCGCCCGCAGCGCCACACCCGTCGTGCGCCGCCACCACAGATGCAGCAGGTTGCGCAACCGAGCGCCCCCCAAGGCCACGGCCGCCACCGCATCCAGCCCCTCGCCCACCGCCACCCGCGCCAGGTCCATCTCGGCCAGCGCCTGCAGGCATTCCGCCGCGTCCTGGGCATGCTGCGCCGCGCGCCCGAGCACCTGCGGCGCCTGCGGAAACGCGGCGGTCAGCGCAGGCCAGACCTGCAGCCGCAGCCGGTTGCGGGCGTAGCGCGGGTCGGCATTGCTGTCGTCCTCGATGTGCTGCAGGCCGTGGTGCTCGACGTAGGCGTCAATGGCGGCACGGGCATGCTGCAGCCAGGGCCGCCGCCACGTCACCCCGT
>JBEEMX010000076.1:0-10486 GCA_041192465.1 Pseudomonadota bacterium
AGGATGCCCTTGGCCTTCAGGTCGGCGAGCTTTTCCAGCGTGGCCATGATCTCGTCGGGCTTGAGGGCCACGATGGGGGCGGCAACCGGTGCAGCGGCGGCGGCTGGGGGTTGAAGCCCCTGCTGCATCGCCTGCGCCATCGTCTGGCCCATCGCCATGCCGGCACCCAGGCCCATCGCGTCCCCGGCCAGCCCGCCGCCCTGCCCCGCGTTCTCGGCGAACTTGGGGATCGCCTGCGCGGTCTGGTACTGCATGAACTGGCCCATGTTCTGGCCGATCATGCCCATGCCGATCTTCTGATCGAGGATCTTCTGCAGCTCCTCCGGCAGCGAGACGTTCTGCAGCGTCACAGTCTCCAGGCTCAAGCCGATGCGCGTGAACTCGGGCGCCACGGCCGCCTTGAGCTGCGCGGCGAACTCGGTCTGGTTGGCGGCAAGGTCCAGAAATGGCACGCCGGATTGCGCCACCGCATCCGAAATGTGCTGCAGCAGGAAACCGCGGAGCTGTCCGTCGAGTTCGGCCGCGGTGTAGACCTCGCGCGTGCCGGAGATTTCCTTCAGGAACAGCCGCGGATCGGCCACCCGGTAGGCGCTGTTGCCAAACGCCCGCAGCCGCACCATGCCGAAGTCCTTGTCGCGGATCGTCACCGGCTGCTGCGTGCCCCAGCGCTGGTCGGTCTGCAGCCGGGTGCTGAAAAACCAGACGTCGCTCTTGAACGGCGAGGCGAACAGCTTGTCCCAATTTTTCAGGTTGGTCAGGATCGGCAGTGTCTGCGTCGTCAGCGTGTGGCGGCCGGGACCGAAGACATCGGCGACCTGGCCCTCGTTGACAAAAACCGCCATCTGCGACTCGCGCACCGTCAGCACCGCGCCGTTCTGGATCTCGTTGTCGGCCATCGGATAGCGCCAGGCGAGCACCCCGTCGCCGGACTCGGTCCACTCCAGGACATCGATGAACTGTTTCTTGATGAAATCGAACAATCCCACAGCACGCTCCTCGTCACCGGCACACACCCGCCGTGCGCGCCACCAGCGGCTGAACTATGGCACATCCCCTGCGGTACCCGCGGCGCCAACGGCGCCACGACTGGTAACAGAAACGGATGTTCAGCAATACTTTTTCAACCCTCCAGGGGAGAGGCAAACCGGCCGAAGCTCGCTAAAGTGAAACCACAGAAAACACCAGCACGCCCCGAAGCGTGGGAGGCCGCCGATGGACACCATCCGGGAGAACGCCAGCACTGCAACACTGCAAGCCGACCTGTTCGGCAGCAGCAGCCAGCCCGCGCAGATCGTGGCGCTGCAGCTCGTCGGCGAGCGGCTGGTGGTGCGTGGTCAAGGATTCTGTCAGCAGGTACCCGCCCGCCAGATCCGCTGGCCGCAGACCGGGGACAGCGGCAGTTGTCTGCTGGAGCTGCCCGATGGCGCCCTGCTCCACTGCCGACCCGATCCGTTGCTGATGCAGTGGAGCGAGTCCGTGCGCGCAGGCAGACCGCCACGGCAACGGCACTTGCAGCACGCCGGGTTGGCTCTGGCCGTCGCCCTGCTGGTCTGGGCAGGGCTGCCGGTCGCCGCCGAATCGATGCTGCCGCAGGTGCCGCGCCAGATTGATCGACATGTCGGACAGCGCCTGCTGGACCGGCTCGATGCGCTGTGGCTACGGCCCAGCGACCTGCCTGCACAAGCCCAGCAGGACTGGCGTCAGCGCCTCACCGACGCGGTGACCCAGGTTTGCCCCGAGGCACGCCTGCCCGCCTGGAACCTGCAGTTCCGCCACGGCCGTGGTGACGACCGCAGCGCAGGCGCCATCGGCCTGCCCGGTGGCACCGTCGTGCTGCTGGACGAACAGCTCGGCCGCGGCACCCTGAACGCGGTGTGCCGCGAACTGGACCAGCTCCAGCAGCGCCAGGGCATGCGCACCCTGGCACGCCACCAGCCAGTGTCGCTGCTGATGGGGGTGGCCTTCGACGACTTCAGCGCCACGGTGGCGGTGGCCTGGCCGGTGCTCGCTCAGCACCTGCCCTTCGGTGGCCCGACCAGCACAGGCACCGGTCCCGGCACCAGTGGAAACCGCATCGCCCGGCGTTGACCCTCCTCAACTCTGAGGACGACAGGCTGGGCAAGCTCGCTTAAATTGGAAATTCACGGCCCTATCAGGGCCCATTTACATGGTTCCGATTCGCCAGGGGGGCGCTTTCCATGCCTGACAAGAACGCGAGCATCCAGCTCGCCGGCATCACCAATCTCAGCCTGATGGCCCCGATCCAGACGGGGTTCGTCGATGGCTTCGACACGCTCACCCATGTCGCCCGCCTGCAGCAGGTGCTCGGCACACTCAATGCCATCCGGCAGGCGGGACGCGAGGCGGCCATGCCGCTGTCGCCCTTCCCTGATCCAGTCGGGCGCTTCAACATCGTCCACTTCTTCCGCTTCGCCATCGTGCCGCCGGATGCCGAGGCGCTGGCCGCCGGGCCGGTGCGTCACCGGCTGCTCCTCAGCGTGACCTTCGACGGCGGCTGGGAGCCCTACATGCGCGTCATCTGGCGCGACCTGGGCACGCTGCTGGACCTGATGCTCTGCCACTGCGAGGACTACCCGCTCTCCCACAGCAACCCTTGCGAAACCTACCTGCAGTGGGTGCGCAAGAACGAGGTCAAGGGTGGATTTTTCTACGCCGAGGCAGGTACCTCGGTGCTTGACCAGCGGCTGATGAAGGGACTCGTCACGCCCAAGGGGCCGGGCACACCGCAGAAACTCAGCGGGATGCAATGGCAGCAGCGAGCCCACCAGTTGCCGGCACCCCAGTTGCACCTGATCGGCGCCACCGCCCTGCGCGCGATCCGCAGCTTCCATGCGCTCAAGAATTTCTTTCCCGACAACGCCGCAGGCGACGAGGGCATCCTGCTGCGCGGCATGAACGACGTGCTGCGCGAGGTCCGCGCCATCGGCCTGTCCACGCTGCTTGCACCCGACGACGGCCTGCGCAAGCTGTACGGGCCGGTGATCGAATGGTTCGACCGCGCCAGCCCCGGTGGTGGCGCGGCGCTGTCCCCAGCCTCCGCACGGATCAACCCTGGTGACGTGCAGGGCGGCATCCTGAGCAGCCCGACCGACACCACCCACGGTGCGCTGGTGCTGCTGCGGGTGACCAACGCCGCGCACGCGCTCGACGCGCTGGCGCACTGGCCCGTCTGCGCCGAGGCGGACAGCGCCGAGCCGCGCCGACTGCGCCTGAACGTGGCGCTGACCTACACCGGCCTGAAAGCGCTGAAGCTGCCCGCGGCGCGGCTGGAGCATCTGCCGCAGGAGTTCATCGACGGCATGGACGCCCGCGCCGGCGTGCTCGGTGATCTGCACGGCCACCACCCCGACCGCTGGCAACCACCACACGCCCTGTCGCCTGCGGGCAGCCCGTCGCGCATCGCCCTGTCGGCGGTGCATGTGGTCGTGCAGTTGCGCGGGGCGTTCGGTGCAGGCGGGCGGGCGCTGCCACCGGGCAGGCTGCATCCGAGCCTGCGCGCCGAGATCGACCGGCTGCAGGCGCACGACACCGGCCTGAAGGTGCTGGCGATCGAGCCGATGCACCGCAACCTCATCGCCCCTGGCACTACCGTCTCGAAGGAAAGTTTTGGTTTCCAGGATGGCTTCAGCCAACCGAGCCTCGCGCCCTATGCCGGCCCGGACCGGCCGCGCTGGTCCGACACCGTCGCACCCGGCGAGCTGCTGCTGGGCTATCCGAACGACCGGGGCGATGCCCGCGTGCCGTCAACGCCGGATGCGCTGCTCGACAACGGCAGTTTCCTCGTCGTGCGCAAACTGGCGCAGCAGGTGGAGCGGCTCGACCGGCTGCTCGACGCCCAGGCCCACGCCCTGCTGCTCCTGCACGGGCCCATCGCGCCAAACGCAGCCGATCTGCGCACCTTGATGATGGGCCGCCAGCCGAACGGCACACCGCTGGCCTCGCCCTCCGCACCCGCTGGGAGCCCGAACGACTTCGACTACCAAATGCCGGGCGTACAGGGACCGTCCGAGCAACTCTGCCCCTTCCAGTCGCATGTGCGGCGGGCCAATCCACGCGACACGCACCAGGTGCCAGCGCCCATTCCGCGCATTGCCCGCCGCGGCATGTCCTACGCCGACACCTCGGGCGAGCGCGGCCTGTTCTTCATGGCCTACAACGCCAGCATCGCCGAGCAGTTCGAGGTGATCCAGCGCTGGATCAGCGGCGGCAACAGCAGCGGGCGCCTGTCCTGGCAGAGCGACCCCTTCCTCGGGGTGCCGGTGCCCGGCGGCGGCGCACGCACATTCCAGTTCACCTGGCGCGGTCAATCCATGTCGATCGACCTGGGCACCGAGCCGCTGGTCGAGCTGCGCTGGGGCCTGTATCTCTTCGCGCCCTCCATCACCACGCTGCGCCAGATGCGGCACTGGCTGGCCGCGCCGGTCCTCCCCCCACCCGCACCACCCAGCCCGCTGCCCAGCCCACCGACCGACCACGCCACCTGGAAACGCCGCATGGAGGACAGCACGCTGCGCGAGTCGGCCTGGGCGACGGTGCGTGCGCAGCCGGGCGGCGTGCTGCGCACGGAGTACGGCGTGCTCGTCGGCAGCAAGGCGGCAGTGGCGGAGGTGTTCCTCGACGCCCGCCAGCACTACTCGGTCCACGGCTACGGCGAGCGCATGCGTGCCTCGGTCGGCCTCGGCTACCTCGGGCAGGACGGTGACACGGGCCACGCCGACACCGCCCCGGCCGTCAACGCCGTGATCGAGACGGTCCGCGAAGACCAGGCCTACGACGAGACCTACCGCCTCACCACCGCCCTGCTGCGCGCCCTGCGCACGGCGCTGCCCGACGTCGAAGTGGCGGCCGGGGTGCCGGTCGATCTGCCGGAGTTGTGCGAAACCGTGCTGGGGCAGCTCTGCACGCTGTGGTTCGGCCTGCCCGACCCGGCGGGCAACTACATGACCGTCGGCCCCTGGGACACCGAGTCCCGCACCACGCCGACCTGCCCCGGGCACTTCGTCTCGGCCTCGAAGTTCATCTTCTCGCCGCGCCCCGGCGAGGTGGTGCGCCAGCACGGGCGCCACCAGGGCCGCCTGCTGCGCGACATGGTCACCGAGTACCTGCGCCTGGCGCCGCCGGCCAGCTTCGGCCCGCTGACCCGCGGGATCGTCGAGGTGCTCGGCGACGGGCAGGTCACCGCCGCCAACGCCGACCTGCTCGGGCGCACCGTCACCGGCGTGATGCTGGGTTTCGGGCCAACCGTGCTGGGCAACCTGCGCACGGTACTGGGCCGCTGGGTCATGGACCGCAGCCTGTGGGATCTGCAAGCCGCCCTGCGCGACGCCGACGGCCCGCCGCCCCATGCCTACATGCTCGCCAACGCCGCCCTGCGCAAGCTGCTGATGGACACGCTGATGGCGCGCCCGACCCCGGAAGTGGTCTGGCGCACGGCACGCGAGGACCACCGGCTGATGGGCGTGGACATCCGCGAAGGCGACCGCGTCATCGTCGGCATCGCCTCGGCCACGCAGGCCGATCTGGCGGCTGGCGTGCGCGATGTCTACACCGTCTTCGGTGGCAGCCGCACCGCGGGCGACTGGCCCGGTGACGCCGCACCGCTGCACGCCTGCCCCGGTTTCAGCATGGGCATCGGCGTGGTGCTCGGGTTGGTCAGCGCGCTGCTGGACGCCGGCACGCTGCGCGCCACCGCCTCGCCGAACACGCTGGTGCTCACCGTGTGAGCGGGCGCAGCACGCGGGCCTGCGCCAGGTGCCAGGGCATGGCCATCGATTCGAACGCCGCCTCGGCCGGGTCAAGCCATTGCCGGGCACGACCGGCATTCCCGCCGACCAGGACGATGCGGGCCGCCATCCACTGTGTCACCGCCAGTTCGTGGGCAGAGTCCCGTGCATGCGCCACCCGCAGCGCCAGCGCAATGCCGCGCTCCGCCCGGGCCTGGTCACCGGCTTGCAGCGCAGACCACGCCATCGCCCGCGCCGCCATCGCACCGCCCAGCAGGTCGCGTCGGCGTCCGCGCTGCAGCGCCCGTGCCGCGTGGGTGCGGGCCTCGGCCAGCCGGCCGGCGCTGACCAGTCCGTCGGTGAGCCAGCCGTGGTTGAGCGACTCGAACAGCCCGCCCTCGCGCGGGGCCAGCCAGGCCGTGGCGTCGAGAACCCCCTGCAGCGCATTGCCCGAGCCATCGAGCATCCACTGCGCATAGCCGCCAGCCGCACGGCTCATCGAAAACGAGAACAGGCTGCGCACCTGCTCGCCGATGCGGTAAGCCTCGGCCGCCGTCTGGCGCGCCTCCTCCCAGCGCCCCTGCCACAGCAGCACCGCCGCCCGCCAGCCGCGGATGGAGGCCCCGACTTCGTGCCCGGTGTCGCGCACGACATCGAGTGCCTCGTCGAACAGCGCGCTCGCCAGGGCGAAATCACCACGGTCACCCTGGACCGCCGCGAGGCAGGCCAGCGTGTAGGCCAGCCCCACGGCAGTGCCGCGGCCGGAGCGGTGCTGGCGCTTGATGTCCGACGCCTCACGCAGCAGGTGGATCGCCAGCGCATAGTCCGCCGACGAGGCCAGCGCCTGCCCGAGCGTGGCGCAGATCTGTACCTCCAGCGGCCCGTCACCGACCTGGCGGGCCAGCGCCAGCGCCCGCTCGCCGTGCAGCACGCAAGCCCCCGACTCGCCCAGCGCGTAGTGCAGGTAGGCCAGCCAGTACAGCGCCTTGGCCTGCGTACCGGCGTCCCCGGTGAGATCGGCCAGCTCCACGGCGCGCCGGAACAGCACCAGATCCTGCCGTGATGCGTCGAACACGCAGGCCAACCCGAGGCGCTGCGACAGGCGGATCCAGTGCAGTTGCCGTTCGCGCGAGGGCGGCAGCCGGTCGAGTGCCACCAGTGCGGCGCGGTACTGCACCCGTGCCCGGTCCAGCGACGACGCAGCCAGCGCCTTGTCACCCGCCAGTTCGGCGAAACGGGCAGCGTGCTCCGTCTGACCCGCTGCACCGTAGTGGTAGGCCAGCAGCTCCAGCGACTGGTCCGAGTCACCGGGTGGTCGGTGTTGCTGGATGGCCTGGGCGATGCGCAGGTGCATGGCGCGGCGCTGGTGCAGGCCGACCGAGTCGTAGATCACGTCGCGGGTGAGGCCGTGCTTGAAGCGCAGGGTCTGGGCGCGTTCGCCGGGGAAAATGAAGTCCAGCTCGGCCAGCGCCCGCACCAGCGGGTGGTCACCGCCACAGCCCGTGACCACCTCCAGCAGCCAGGTCGGCACGACGTTGCCGATGACAGCCGCCGCCCGCAGCAGCTCGATCTGGGTCGCCGGCAGGCGGGACAGGCGCGACTCGATCAGGATGTCCAGCCATGCCGCACCGCCGTGGGGCCGACCGACCGGTGGCTCGCCGTCCGACTGGGCCATCGAATGGCACAGCTCCTCGATGAACAGCACATTGCCACCCGCGTAACGCTGGATGGTCGCGGCCTCGAAGGGGTCGATGCCGGGCAACAGGTGCTGCACGGTCTGCACCGCCTCGGCGTCGTTGAACGGCAGCAGGGGCAGCGGCTCGGCGCCGATCAGGTTGAGGTCGGACGGCGCCAGCTCGCGCGCCGTGATCAGCACCAGGATCGGCCGGTCGTCGATCGCGCGCACGGCGGTCAGTGTCTGGCGCGAGGCTTCATCGGCCCACTGCCAGTCGTCCAGCGCCAGCACCAGCGGCTGCTGGCGGGCCAACGCGGCCATCAGGTCACGCAGCGCGCCGATCAGCGCCTCGGCCACCAGCCGCCGCGGCGGCGCACCGAACACCGCCGCCGGGTCCGGCAACGACAGCGCACGCAACAGCACGCCGCGGTGCATGGCGAGGGCCGGGTCGATGGTGTCCAGGCGGCGCTCGATTTCGGCGGCGGCCAGCGCGGGGGCTTGTCCGTGCGTGAGGTCGAACAGCTCGCGCAACATCTGGAGGAAGGGCTGGAACGGCTCGGCGCTGAGCTGGTTCTCGCAATCCCCCCGCACCACGCGGCAGGCCAGCAGCGTCTGGCGGGACAGGAACTCCTGCGCCAGCCGGGTCTTGCCCACGCCGGCCGCACCCAGCACGGCCGCACAGCACAGGCGGCCGGTCTGGACCTGCACGAGGCGCTGCGTCAGCAGATCGAGCACCTCGCCGCGGCCGATGAACGGCAGCAGGCTGCGCCGACGGCGGGCTTGCTGGCGACCCGTCTCACCAGCCCGCCCGAGGATGCGGTAGGCGGACATCGGCTCGGCCCGGCCCTTGACGCTCACATAGCGCAGCGGACTGGTCTCGAAGTAGCGGAACTCCGGCCCGAGGGCTTCTTCGCTGACCAGGACTTCATCCCGCCCGGCCGCCTCGCACAGCCGCGCAGCCAGATTGGGCACGGTGCCCAGCAGATCGAAGCGGCCCCGCACGGCATCGCCATCGTCCAGCAGCACCAGCCCGGAGTGGATGCCCGAGTGCAGCGACAGCGACAGGCGCGCCCCGTTGCCCGTGTCCGGCGCCATCGTGCGCACGGCGGCGTGCAGCTCCAGTGCCGCCTGCGTGGCGCGGCGGGCGTCGTCCTCGCGAGGACTTGGGTAACCGAAGATCGCCAGCGCGCCATCACCCTGGATGCGGACCACCGTGCCGCCATGGCGGGTCAGCACCTCGGTGTAGGCATGGCGCAAATCGGCCAGAATCACAGCGTACCACTCCGACTCCATCGCACCGCTCAGGCGTGTCGAATCGCACAGATCGGAAAACACGACCGTCAAGTACCGGCGGTGCTGCCCACCGGGCGGAGTCAGGGGGGCTGTGGTCTGGTCAATCATGTGGTCCCAACGTGTTTATGGTCAAGGAGCCTTGCCGTCGCGCAAGACCGGACCATCCTGACATGGAAAGACCCCGAACGCGACCTGCGGCCGGGGCCGGGCGTGCAAACCTACAATCCCGAGCTGCTCCCCGAATCCGGTATCTGACATGCACAACGCCAGCCTCCCCCTGTCCGCCCTCTCCGCCCTGTCCCCGCTCGATGGCCGCTACGCCGGCAAGGTCGCTGCCCTGCGCCCGCTGCTGAGCGAGTTCGGCCTGATGCACCGCCGCGTGCAGGTCGAGATCGAGTGGTTCATCGCGCTGTCGGACGCCGGCTTCGCTGAATTTCCGGCGCTGTCCGAGGCGGGCCGCGGCCTGCTGCGCTCGCTGGTGATCCACTTCAAGGAAGCCGACGCGCAGGCCATCAAGGACATCGAGAAGACCACCAACCACGATGTGAAGGCGGTCGAGTACTGGATCAAGCGCCGCATCCAGGGCCACGCCGAGCTGGAAAGCCGCGGCGAGTTCGTCCACTTCGCCTGCACCAGCGAGGACATCAACAACACCAGCCACGCGCTGATGCTGAAGAGCGCCCGCGACGAGGTGATGCTGCCGATGCTGGACAAGGTGATCGCCCGGATGACCGCGCAGGCGCAGCAGTTCGCCAGCGTGCCCATGCTCAGCCGCACCCACGGCCAGACCGCCAGCCCGACCACGGTGGGCAAGGAAATCGCCAATGTCGTGGCCCGGCTGAAGACGGCGCGCGCCCGCATCGCCGACGTGAAGCTGCTGGCCAAGATGAACGGTGCGGTCGGCAACTACAACGCCCACCTGTCGGCCTACCCGGAGCACGACTGGGAAGCGTTCAGCCGCAGCGTCATCGAAGGGGCGCTCGGCCTGACCTTCAACCCATACACGATCCAGATCGAGCCGCACGACTACATGGCCGAGCTGTTCGACGCCTTCACCCGCGTGGACACCATCCTGATCGACTGGTCGCGCGACGTGTGGGGCTACATCTCGCTGGGGTTCTTCAAGCAGAAGACCAAGGAAGGCGAGGTCGGCTCATCCACCATGCCGCACAAGGTCAACCCGATCGACTTCGAGAACGCCGAGGGCAACTTCGGTCTGGCGAGTGCGCTGCTGACCCATCTGGCGCAGAAGCTGCCGGTGAGCCGCTGGCAGCGGGATCTGACGGACTCGACCGTGCTGCGCAACATGGGCGTGGCGCTGGGCTATGCGCTGCTGGGGTACGACAGCCTGCTGCGCGGGCTGGACAAGCTGGAGCTGAACGCCGCCGCGCTGGCCAATGACCTGGACGATGCGTGGGAAGTGCTGGCCGAGCCGATCCAGACGGTGATGCGCCGCTACAGCCTGCCCGAGCCGTACGAGCAACTGAAGAAGTTCACGCGCGGCCAGCCGATGACGGCAGAGCTGATGCGCGGCTTCGTCACCGATCTGGCGCTGCCGCAGCATGAGAAGGACCGGCTGCTGGCGATGACACCGGGGAGCTACACGGGGATGGCGGCGGAGCTGGCGCGGCGCATCTGATTGCAGGATTGGCGCCTGTGACAGCCCTGCGCGTAGCCACCCACCCCACAGCCCCACAGGCGACAATGCCAGCTTCGCGCGTCACCCCCTGACGCCGCCGCTCTTGCCCACCGCCCACCATGTCCGACCTCTCCA
>JBEEMX010000077.1:0-19200 GCA_041192465.1 Pseudomonadota bacterium
AAAAACAAAGAGCCTGTGCTGGAGGGTCCAGACAGGCTCTTCACATGCATGACCTGCTTACTTGCGCAGGCTCAGCTTCTGGATCAGGGCCAGGTAACGGCTGGCGTCACGGTCCTTCAGGTAGTCGAGCAGCTTGCGGCGGCGGCTGACCATGCGCAGCAGACCGCGGCGACCGTGGTGGTCCTTCTTGTGGGTCTTGAAGTGCGGGGTCAGGTGGTTGATGCGGGCGGTCAGCAGGGCGACCTGGACTTCCGGCGATCCGGTGTCGGCGACGCCGCGGGCGTTGGCGGCAACGACTTCTGCCTTGTTGATTTCGGACATGTCAAATTTCCTTGGGGTTTCGAGGTTCACTTGCGGCCGTGGGGGAAACCGCCCCGCGCCGTGTACGCGCCGATGCGCGTGTCATCGCCACCGGAACCAGCAGCGAAGCCGACGATTATAGCGCCAAGGCGCGCGCCAGCCGATCCACACCCTGAAGCAGCCGCTGCGGCTGGCGGGACGCGAAACACCAGCGCAGCCAGCCCTCGGCTTCGTCCCCGAAGGCGGTGCCCGGCGCCAGCCCGAGTCCGTGCTCGGTCACCAGCCGCTTGGCCAGCGCCAGCGAGTCGGTCTCGCCTTCGATGCGCAGGAAGGCGTACATCGCCCCCGGCGGCGTGGCGACCTCGACCCGCGGCACGGCCTGCAGCGCCCCGACCAGCGTGTCGCGGCACACCCGCAGCCGCGCTTGCAAGGCCGGCACCGACACCGGCGCATCCGCCAGTGCCGCCAGCCCCGCCCGCTGCACGAAGACCGGCGCACACGAGGTGTTGAACTCGATCAGCTTGCCCAACTGCTCGATGAGCGCAGCCGGCGCCACGAGGTTACCCAGCCGCCAGCCCGTCATCAGGAAGGACTTCGAGAAGCTGTGAACCACCACCAGCCGGTCCTCCGGCTCGGCCAGATCGAGGAAGCTCGGCGCACACACGACCTGCCCCGGCAGCGGCACGGCGTCTGCCGGACCTGGGTAGTACAGCCGCTCGTAGACCTCGTCCGACACGATCCAGGTGCCGGTGCGGCGACAGTGGTCGAGGATGACCTGCTGCTCGGCGCGGGTCAGCGTCCAGCCGGTCGGGTTGTTCGGTGCGTTGAGCACCAGCACCCGCGTGGCCGGCGTCACCGCCGCGAGCAGCTCGTCCAGGTCCAGCCGCCACGCCCCCGCCCCGGCCCGCAGGCTCACCCGCCGCACCCGCGCCCCCAGGATCGCCGGCTGCGCGGTCAGGTTCGGCCACACCGGCACGACCACCACCACCTCGTCGCCCGCGTCCACCAGCGCCTGCTGCGCCAGCATCAAGGCGCTGACACCCGACGACGTGACCGCGATCCGATCCGCACCCACCGGCCGGTGCAGCGACGAGACGTAGCCCGCCAAGGCTTCGCGCAAGGCGGGCAGGCCGAGGTTGTGGGCATAGAAGGTCTCGCCGGCCTCGATGGACGTGACCGCCGCATCGCGCACCGACATGGGCGTGACCTCGTCGCTCTCGCCGAACCAGAAGGCGAGCACGTCGCTGCGCCCCAGTCCGGCGTTGGCGACTTCACGGATGCGAGACGCCGACAGATCGGCAATCACCTGGCGCATGGAACCCCCTGCTGCTGTGCGATCCTGAGGATCAGAGGGGCGCCATCTTGCACGAATGCGGCTGCACCGTCTGCTCGGCGCTCAGGTAACGAACGGTACGGAAGCCGTAGCCCGACCCCTCGACATCGAAGCGCACGCCCTCCGTGCCCGCCTTCTGCATCGTGCTGACGTAGAGCGGCTGGATGAACTGGTGGTCCTCGGCGCGCATCAGGCCCGCGCCCAGACCGCCCAGCGCCCGGCCGTCGTAGCGGGCGCCGGCCAGGGCCTTGGCGATGGCGGTCGCGTCGGTGCTGCGGGCACGCTCCATCGCCTGCGCCAGCATCTCGACCATCACCTGCATGCGCACATGCAGGTAATCGTCCTCCGGCTTGGGAAACCGCTGGTGGAAGCTGCTGACCAGCGCGTCGGACGCCTTGCCACCCACGTTCGGGTGCCACTCCGCGACCGCGATCACGCGCCCCACCCCCGCGTCGCCCAACGCACTCGGCACCCCCAGCGCATTGCCGTAGAAGGTGTAGAACTTGCCCTCGAAGCCGACATCGCGCGCCGCCTTCACCAGCAGCGTCAGGTCGTTGCCCCAATTGCCGGTGACCACCGCCTGCGCGCCGCTGGCCTTGATCTTGGTCGCATAGGGCAGGAAGTCCTTGACGCGACCGACCGGGTGCAGCTCCTCGCCGACGAACTGGATGTCCGGGCGCTTGGCCGCGATCATCAGCTTGCCCTGGCGGACAACGTGCTGGCCGAAGCTGTAGTCCTGGCCGATCAGGTAGACGCGCTTGGTCGCGGTGTCCTGCTGCAGCACGTCGGTCAGCGCGGCCAGGCGCATGTCGGCGTGCGCGTCGAAGCGGAAGTGCCACGGGCTGCACTTCTCGTTGGTCAGCGACGGATCGACCGCCGAGTAGTTGAGGAACACCGCCCGGTGCTGCGGCTCGCGGTCGTTGTGCTTGTTCAGCGCGTCGATCAGCGCGCTAGCGGTGGCGGAGCTGTTGCCCTGCAGCACGACGCCGATCTGCTGGTCGGCGGCGCTCTTCAGCATCGTCAGCGCCTCCTCGGTGTTGCCCTTGCTGTCCAGGCGCACGAGTTCCAGCGGACGATTCCCGCCGGGCAACTTGACTCCGCCCCGCGCATTCACGCGCTCGATGGCCCAGGTGATGTTGCGCGCCACGGCTTCGCCGGCATTGGCGAAGGGGCCGGACAAGCCTTCGATCAGCCCGAGCCGGATCGGCTCCGCTGCCTGCGCGCTGATGGAAAAAACGCTCGACAGGGCGAGCGCAGTAAGGAAGGAGGGGTGCAGTGTTTTCATGGATTTTGAATTATGCATTACGAAATACAACCCCACGCACCTGCGCACCACCCCTGTCACACCGCCGAGAGATCCCAGCGCGGCTTCACATCGAAGGCGTAGTCCCTGCTCGCCACCGCCTGCCCGCTCTGCAGCCGCATCGCCCCGGCCAACGCAATCATGGCGCCGTTGTCGGTACACAGGTGCAGCTCGGGATAGTGGACGCGCACCCCACGCCGCCCGCACTGCGCGTCCAGTTGCGCCCGCAGCCGCCGGTTCGCGCCGACCCCGCCGGCCACCACCATCCGCTTCAGCCCGGTCTGCTTCAGCGCCAGCAGCGACTTGGCGACCAGCACATCGACGATCGCTGCCTGCGTCGAAGCGGCGAGATCCGCTCTCGCCTGCGCGGCGTTCGGCGCAGTGGCATCGAGCTTGTTCAACTGCGTCCACATGGCGGTCTTCAGCCCGGCGAACGAGAAGTCCAGCAGGTCGCCGCGCATCAGCGGCCGCGGCAGCTTGAACGCCGCATCGTCGCCCTGCTCCGCCAGCTTCGCCAAGGCCGGCCCGCCCGGATAGCCCAGCCCGAGCATCTTGGCGGTCTTGTCGAAGGCTTCCCCGGCGGCGTCGTCGATGGTCTCCCCCAGCATCGTGTAGCGCCCCACCCCATCGACCTGCATCAACTGCGTGTGGCCGCCCGACACCAGCAGCGCGACGAAGGGGAATTCCGGCGGATCGGCCGACAGGAACGGCGACAGCAAATGCCCCTCCAGGTGATGCACACCGAGCACCGGCCGGTCCAGCGCCATGCCCAGCGCACACGCCATGCCGGTGCCGACCAGCAGCGCCCCGGCCAGCCCCGGCCCGCGCGTGTAGGCGACGACATCCACCGCCTCCAGCCCCAGCCCAGCCCCGGCCAGCGTCTCGCGCAGCAGCGGCACGGCACGGCGGATGTGGTCCCGCGAGGCCAGCTCCGGCACCACGCCGCCATACGCCTGGTGCATGTCGATCTGGCTGTGCAGCGCCTGCGCCAGCAGTCTGGGCGGCGCCAAACCGTCCACCCCCTCGGGCAGCTCGACCAGCGCGACGCCGGTTTCGTCGCACGAGGACTCGATGCCCAGCACCCGCAGCGGCGCGCTCACGAGCGGTTCCCCGACCGTCCCGCCAGCGCCCAGATCCCCATGCCCGCGACCACCATCGGCACGCACAGCCACTGGCCCATGCTCAGGTTCAGCGCCAGCAACCCGAGGAAGCTGTCCGGCTCGCGGAAGTACTCGGCGATGAAGCGGAACACGCCGTAGCCGATAAGGAACAGCCCGGACACGCGGCCCCAGATCACAGAGCCGTCTGCGCGGTAGTGGGCCGAGCGGGTCTTGCCGTAGAACCACAGGATCACGAACAGCAGCAGCCCCTCCAGCAGGAACTGGTAGAGCTGCGACGGGTGGCGCGCCAGCGTGTCGCTGCCCGACTGCGGAAAGGCCATCGCCCACGGCAGGCTCGCGTCCGCCGCCCGGCCCCAGAGTTCACCGTTGATGAAGTTGCCGATCCGCCCGCAGGCCAGCCCGGTCGGCACGCACGGCGCCACCAGATCCGTCACCTCGAAGAAGCGTTTCTTGCGCACCCAGGCAAACACCGCCATCGCCACGATCACGCCGAGCAGGCCGCCGTGGAATGCCATCCCGCCTTTCCAGACCGCCAGGATCTCGGACGGATTGGCCAGGTAGTACGCCGGCTTGTAGAACAGCACGTACCCAAGCCGGCCGCCCAGGATCACGCCCATGACGCCGTAGAAGAGCAGATCCTCGACCTCGCGGGGCGTCCAGCCGCCGGCAGCGTAAGGTGCCTGCTGGATGCGGCGGGTGGCGAGCCAGTAGAACAGCCCGAAGGCGGCGAGGTAGGTCAGGCCGTACCAGTGGATCTGGAGGAAACCCAGGTTCAGCGCGACCGGATCAAATTGGGGATGCACCAGCATTGGCAGCACTTCGTGAAAGGGAAACAGGTGGCGATTGTCGCCGGTCGCTGCTCCACCGCGGGGGATCTGCCGTCAGCGGCGGCGCGGCAAGGGGGTCTTGCGGCCCAGGGCTTCGACGGTGTTGCGCCGGCGGGCCTCGCGGCGGGTGTCCTCGCGTTTCTGGCGGGCGCGGGCGGTGAAACCCAAGGCGTCGGAGATGGCCCACCAGACAACCGCCAGCCCGAACGGCGCCAGCACCGACCACCACGACCACTGGGCCACCGGGCCGATCTCCAGCCACTTCAGTGCCAGCCCGAGCACACCCAGATACAAGAACGCCATGCCACCACCTTCGGCTTCATCCAGCCGCCACAAGAACGCCGACGGATGAGGATACCCCGCGCGCCCTGCGTCAACGGGGGTCTCGATAAAATCGTTGCCACGCGGTGCCTCTGCGCACCGCCACACCGATCCCCAACGAAAGCTCCGCACCATGAAGCCCTTGTTCGCCCTCGCCGCACTGGCCGCCGTGACCCTCTCCAGCCCCGTGTTCGCCAACGCCGAGCTGGCCCAGAAAAAGAACTGCATGGCCTGCCACGCCGTGGACAAGAAGCTCGTCGGCCCGGCGTTCAAGGACATCGCCGCCAAGTACGCAGGGCAGAAGGACGCCGTCGCGCAACTGTCCGAGAAGGTCATCAAGGGTGGCTCGGGTACCTGGGGGCAGATCCCGATGCCGGCCAACGCCGTGACGCCGGAAGAGGCGAAGACGCTGGTGGCGTGGGTGCTGGCGCAGAAGTAAGCACCTCGGCTCGCGCCACTGGCCTCATGCCTGCGGACATGGCACCGAACAGTGATTGTGTCGGGCATCGGGAATGCCGCATCGGTGGGGATTTCCTGCTGGCCTACAGGATCGAAAACCAAGGCAAGGCCACGCAGCAGGTGGTGTTCGTGCGGGCGGGCGGGCGGGCGGGCGGGGACTCACGGTGATTCACTCGGCGCTCGCCGCCTCCACCCGCCGCAGCTTGATCGCCGCCACCGATGTCCGCAGCGATGCCGCCTGCGTCGCCAGCGACTCGGCCGACACCGACGACTGCTCGACCATGTCCACGTTCTGGCGCGTGATGGCGTCGAGTTCGTTCACGCTGGCGCTGACCTGCTCCAGCGCGCGGTTCTGCGCCTGGCTGGCCGCGGTGATGCCGCCCAGGCGCGCGGAGATGTCGTCCACCCCGCTGATGACCGAGGTCAGGCGCGCGCCCGCGTCTTCGATCGAGCGCAGCGAATGGCTGGTCTGCTCGGTGGTGGATTCGATCAGGCCGCGCACCTCGGCCGCCGCCTCGCCGCAGCGGTTGGCGAGCTGACGAATTTCGCCAGCCACCACCGAAAATCCCTTGCCTGCTTCCCCTGCCCGCGCCGCCTCGATCGAGGCGTTGATCGCCAGCAGGTTGGTCTGGAAGGCGATGTCGTCGATCACCGCGTTGACCTCGGCGACCCGGTTCACGCTCTGCTCCAGCGTGTGCATGACCTGGATGGACTCGGCCATCGCCGTGCTGCCGAGCGCGGCATCGTCGCGCAGGTGTGCGGTCAGGTGCTGCAGTGCGTCGGCCGCGGCAGTGTTGTTGCCCACGGCCTGGCTGAGCTGCTGCACGGTCAGCAGGGTGCGCCGCAGGCTACTGGCCTGCGTATCGGTGCGCTGCGACAAGGCACGCCCGTCGCCCGCCACCGAAGCACCCGCCAGGTCCACCCCAACCGCGCTGCCCCGGATCTCGCCGACCAGCGAGGACAGCCGCTCGCTCATGCGCTCCAGCTCGACGCCCACTCCGGCCAGCTCGTCCCGACCCTCGATGCGCACCTGCATCGACAGATCACCATGGGTCACCGCCACGAGGCTGCGCATCACCAGCCGCAGCGAGCCCATGAAGCTGATGTAGAAGCTCAGGCCCAGGTACAGCATGCCCAGCAGCCCCACCGCCACCGCCAGCCCCTGGGCCAGCAGTCTCTGGCGCAGGCTCTGGATGCGCTGACCAAGCCGCTGATCGAGCTGGATCCAAATCTCCTCGTCGAAGCGCCACAGCGCCTGCAATGCCTCCAGACCCGCTGCGTGGTACGGCAAAGCTTCTGCGCTGATCGCCTCAGGCTCGAAGTTGGCACGGGCCAGGGACAGCATGCGGCCAGTGGCCTCGGATGCCGGACGCACGCCATCAGAAATCTCGATGCCAGTGCGGGCGAGTGCCTGCAACTGCAGCACCACCTCCTCGGCCGAACGCTGTGCCTCGTCAGCGAGGTTGAGCATGACGGTGCGTTCGCGGACCGAGGCATCACGCAGCAGCAACTCGCTCCCCTGCGCTTCAAGCCGCCCAACCGCCTCCATCCACGGCAGCATCCGTTCGACGCCCAGATCCATCATGAAATAGGTGTCCGCCCGCGGATCGAACAGCAGTTGCGAGCGTTCACCGATCAGTTTGAGCAGGCGCCGGATACGCTCGATCTGCACACCGTGTTCGGCCATCGCCTCGGTGCGGCGCTCGGGCAGATGCCCGTCCGCCAGCGCCACCAGCCGCGTTCGTTCCGCTGGCCAGAGGTCATCGAGCGCAAAGGTCGCCGTCTGCCCCAGTACCTCGTCCGTGTGCCGCACCGCTTGGCGCAGCTTGGCCCGCAGGGCGTCACGCGCCGGTGTCATCGCCACCACGCCGGCGGCGACCTGGTTGGACACGCTGCGGTGCATCTGGACCAGCAGGGCCAGCTCGGTCACCTGCTGAGCCAGTACAGCACCCTCCCGCTCTGCACGGGCCACGGCCATGTCGTCACGGGCTTGCAGCATCGCCAGCGCCAGCAGCAGACACAGCGGCAGCACCAGCATCGCCCCCACCAGACCCATCTTGGCGGGCATGCGCATCGCGCGCATGAGGCGCAAGCCTGGTCGCATCAGGACCGCCAAGCGCGTTCGGGGGGCCGTCGGTTTTCGGTCATCGTGTGTCATGTCAACCCCTGGGCGTCACATGGTCGAGCGACAGGCGCAGGGCAACACCCTCCTGCCGCAGTGCATCGCAGACGTCCACCAACTGCTGCGCGAGGTGGTCCTGCTCGGCGGTGGCCGGCACCACATCGCGGGCAATCTCGCGCACCCGCATGGACTGCTGGTGGCTGGCGCGTGTCAGTTGCAGCAGCGTGCCCATGTGGACGTCGAGCGTCTGGCAACCCTCGGCGGTGCGCCGCACGGCGTGGCATGCACGGTCGCTCATCTGCCGACCGGCATCAACCTCAGTGACCGACTGACCCACGATGCCCCGGATGGTGCGGGCGGCATCTTCGCTGCGCTGCGCCAGCGCGCGTACCTCCTGTGCCACCACCGCAAAGCCGCGCCCGGCACTGCCCGCGCGGGCCGCCTCGACCGATGCGTTCAGCGAAAGCAGCTTGGTCTGGAATGCCACAGTCTCGACCAACCCGATGACGCGCGTGATCTCGCGGCTGCGCGTCTGCATCTGCGCCATGCGCTCACCCAGACCAGACACCGCCTGGCGGCTGCGCTGGGCATCGGCGTGGAGTTCACGCACCTGCTCGGCCGCATCCGCGACCTGCTCGGCGCATTGCCCCAACGCCGTGTCGAACGCCCGGACAAGCTGTGTGCCTTCCTCGATGCCCAGACGGCTCTGGCGGCTGCTGTCCCGCAGAGCGGATTGGCGGGCCGCCAGCTCGGCAGTCTGGTGCGCGATGGCCGTGATTCCGCGGTCGAGCATGGCAAAGATCCGCGCCATGCTGGCGGCCGAGCGACCCACGATGTTCAGTGCCTGGCCGATTTCATCCTGCCCCCAGCCCCGCGGTCGCGCAGAGAGGTCACCGCTGCCGATGTGCTCCAGGTGCTGACAGAGGGTGACCAGGCCGCCTGCCATCACGCGGTAGAGGCACACCATCAGGTACAGCCCGAACACGGTCAGCAGCACCACGAGGGCGCAACGTCCGATCAGGTGCTCGGTGTAATGCTGGTGGTCTGCCTGCACCCTGGCGCCCATGGAGGCCAGCGCGAGGGTTTGCAGCCGGGCACTGGCTTCGACTGCCTCCGACACCTTGAATGCAAAGGCACTCGGATCGATCTCGCTGCGCAGGGCTAACTCGCTGCCTGGCGCAACGGCAGCAATGCGGAGCAGCTTCTCGGCGGTGCGGAGAAACCCCTGGATACGCGCCATCAACCGCTCGGCTTCAACCGGATCGATCAGTTGCTGGCTGCACACCTGGTCGAACATCGGTTGCGCCTGGTCGAGCAACAGTTCCGATTTGGCCATCAGCAGACCAATGTCACGAACCTTCACCTCGTTCGACCCTTCCGCATACATGCGCTGGCCGATGCGGCCGATGCGACTGAGGTTGGCCATGAGCTGGAACTGCGGATCGGCCAGCCCGGTACGCAGCCGCTTGACACCGACATCGCTGTCCAGCACCAGCGCGCGGTCATTCGACAGCGTGGACCGCAGTGTCTGCAGATCTCGCCCATAGGCAATGACCGCCACCCAACGCGGCGAAGGTGTGCCCGGCGCAGCGGCCGGCGAGTCATCGTCCAGGTGCGCCAGCATGCTGTCGCGGCTGGTCGCGAGCTTGCGCGCGCTGCGCTCAATCGCAGTGGCTGCGGCCCCGGCACTGAACTCTGCGTCCAGCAGGCCCACCAGCGCCTTGTACTGCGCCGCTTCCTGGAGGCGCAGCAGTGGCAGTCGCTCCGCAGGCAGGTGCTGCTCCCGGCGCAGCATCTGCCGGAACAGGGCATCGAGCGTGATGTTCAGCTCCGAGAGCGCCTTGTATTGGGCGAAGCTGCCCACTGCGCCCTGGTGGAGCGCATGCCGCGCCCGCCACAGCTCCAGCGTGTCGTGGACCAGCAAACCCCCTGGCAGCATCAACGCCATCGCCACGATCACCGTTTTGTGGGCCATGCGGAGATTGCGCAGCAATCCGATGCCCAGCGACCAGACGCCGTGGTGCCCCCAGAGGGTCCGTCGCAGCGCACGGGCTGCGGCCAGCAGCGGCATCCACAACGGTCGTGCAACGCGTGACAAGGTGCCCCCTGTTCGTTCGGCTAAGGCGGTCACTTCGTCGGCGGGCATCCCATTCCTCTCATGCACCGTCCGCGGGCGGACGCCTTGGTCGTCTGTTGTCTGTCCTCGCTGAATGATAGGCAGCACGTCCCCCGGCGACCGCCGAAGAAGACGCGGCATCACCGCCTTATCCGCGGCTGGTCGCGGCGAAGAAGTTCCGACACTGGAAGGCACCTCCTGCTGTCCCGAGAACCCGCATGCCGCCCACCTCTTCGATGCGCTCCGACCCTGCGTCTCCGCTGGACGATCCGGCTGGAGCCGGGCGCCTGCCATCGGCTGTGGCCACGGCAGCAACCGCCCTGGCGGGAGCCGCCGGGTTGCAGCTCGGCGGCTGGGAGGGGGTGGCCGTGGTCGTCGTGACGCTGGGGCTGCTCGGCACTTGGTTGTCGGGTCAGCGCGGATCGGCCAGCCAATCCCGTACAGGTGCGGGTGCAGGTGCTGGTGGAAGCCGCCGCCGCCGCTGCTCCGCTCACCGACGAGCTGATGGAGCGCCACCGCAAGGTGCTCGACACACTGCTGCACCACAGCCGCTCGACTGCCCGCCTGCGCCACGACACGCTCGACTTCGCACGCACCATGACAGAGGCACTGGAGGCGCTGAGCGCCCTTGCCCGTGAGGTACAGACCATCAGCCGTGCCACCCACCTGCTGGCACTGAACGCCTCCGTCGAAGCCACACGGGCCGGCGAGCGCGGCGGGGGCTTCGCGGTGGTCGCACAGGAGGTGCGGCAGCTCGCGGCCCAGTCCCGCCAAGCCGGCACGCGCATCGCCCGCCAGGTGAACCAGATGCAGACCCCGCTGAACGCCGTGGTGCAACGCACCGGGCGTGACGACGTAGACCCCGATGCCAGCGCGCAGGACATCGGTGCCCTGGCCGAGGAACAGGCCCGCCGCGTGGTGCGCTCGGTGGCCGAGGAAGTTGGCGACGTGCGGCGTGAGGCACGCGAGCTGTACGAGCACTGCCAGCAACTGCACGACGAGATGCACACGCTGCACGCCGATCTGAAGGCATTCGATCGGACAGGCCCTGCCGTGGAAGGTCTCCAGCAGGACATGCAGCGCCTGCGCCACTGGCTGCTAGGGGCCGACGATCCAGTGGCAGCCTCCAGCGCCCACTGGCTGCAGCGCCTGGACGCACACATCGACACCCTGCGGCGTGCGCGTGAACCCGGGCCTGCGCCCGAGCGGATCCACCCCACTGGGGCATGACACCGATCGCGCACTCTCCATGAAACCACAGGCGATTCCAACCATGCTATCCAAGCACGCCTTCCAAGCCGTGACCACGCTGTTTCACCAAGTCTCCGGCATCCAGCTCTCCGACGCCAAGCAGGCACTCGTCGCTGGACGGCTGCAAAAACTCGCGCAGGCCAGCGGCCAGCGCGATGTCGATGCCTATGTCGATCTGCTGATGCGCGAAGGCGACGTGCAAGAGCTGGTCAAGGTCATCGACAAGCTGACCACCAACGAGACCTACTTCTTCCGCGAACCGCAGCATTTCGACCACCTGCGGCGCATGCTGGTGGAGCGCCAGACCCGCACAGCAACGGGCGACTTCCGGGTCTGGAGCGCAGCCAGCTCGTCGGGTGAAGAGGCTTATAGCATCGCCATGGTGCTCGGTGAACACTTCGGCCTGAAGGGCTGGCAGGTGATCGGCACCGATCTCTCCACCGCGATGGTGGACACTGCCCGGTGCGGCCTCTACCCCATCGAACGCGCCCGACTGACCCCCATGCCACTGCTGAAGCGTTGGTGCCTGAAAGGCCAGGGGAACAATCTGGGCAAGCTGATGGTGGACCCCGAGTTGCGCAAACTGGTGCGCTTCCAGTGCGCCAACCTGACACGCACACTGCCCGAAATCGGCCAGTTCGACCTCATCTTCCTGCGCAATGTGCTCATCTACTTCGATAGCCCCGGCAAAGCCAGCATCGTCAGACGGGTGTTGACGCGGCTCAAGCCGGCAGGACTGTTGTTCACTGGACACGCCGAATCCATCACCAATCTCGGGATTCCGACCATCGGTGTGGCCCCTGCTGTCTACCGCCACGCTTGATCCGAACGCCCGGCAGATCCTGGCGGCAACGCGGTGAACCGAATGGCACACTGTCACGTTGGACACTGTTCCGTGTCCAGACCGGGCAACAAGCCGGTCACCTCTACCTGCATTGGGAGTCCCGACATGTCCTCAGTGGACGAACGATCCGTCTTCCTGCGCCGCGAATCCGAAGCGCGCAGCTACTGCCGCCGCTTCGATGCCGTCTTTGCCACGGCCAGCGGCAGCCTGCTGCGGGACACCGCGGGTCGGACGTACATCGACTTTCTCGCCGGCTGCGCTTCGCTCAACTACGGACACAACGATCCGGACATGGCCGCGGCCCTGATTGCCCACATCCAGGGCAACGGCATTGCCATGGGGCTGGACCTGCACACCGACGCCAAGCGGGCCTTCCTGGACACCTTCGAGCGCGACATTCTTCGCCCCCGTGGCCTGTCCCACCGCGTGCAGTTCACCGGCCCGACCGGCACGAACGCGGTCGAAGCCGCGATGAAACTGGCGCGCAAGGTCACCGGGCGCCACAACGTCATCGCCTTCACCAACGGCTACCACGGCGTCACGCTGGGCGCACTGGCCGCCACCGGCAGCCGCTACAACCGCATGGGCGCACCGCTGTCCGGCGTCACCCGAGCGCCCTACGACGCCTACATGGGCGCACACACCGACACCGCCGACCTGCTGGAGCGCATGCTGGACGACCCGTCGAGCGGCGTGGACCTGCCGGCCGCGATCCTGCTGGAGACGGTGCAGGGCGAAGGTGGCCTCAACGTCGCCTCCGCCCCCTGGGTCGCCCGCGTGGCCGCCATCGCCAAGCGCCACGGCGCGCTGCTCATCGTCGATGACGTGCAGGCCGGCTGTGGCCGCACCGGCAGCTTCTTCAGCTTCGAGGGCATGGGCGTGGTGCCGGATCTGGTCGCGCTGTCCAAGTCGATCTCCGGCTTCGGGCTGCCGATGGCGCTGGTGCTGGTCAAGCCCGAGCACGACCGCTGGCTGCCCGCCGAACACAACGGCACCTTCCGCGGCAACACCCACGCTTTCGTGACGGCGCGGGTGGCGATCGAGAAATACTGGCGCACCCCGGACTTCCAGGCCGGGACCGCGCAGCGCGCCGCACTCGTCACGCAGCGGCTGGAACAGATGTCCCGGCTCGTCCCTGGCTCGGTACTCAAGGGGCGCGGCATGATGCAGGGCCTCGATGTTGGTACGGGCGAGCTCGCCTCCCGGATCTGCGCGGAATGCTTTGCGCAAGGGCTGGTCGTCGAGACCTCCGGCGCACACGACCAGGTCGTCAAGATCCTCGCGCCGCTCAACATCCCGATCGAACTCCTGACCCAGGGCCTCGACCTCCTCCACGCAGCGACCCTGGCTGCCGCCACGACCGACCTGCTCACCGCGGCCTGAACCGATGGACCTGATCCCTGACCCGCAGGCGCATGTCCTGCGGTTGCCGCACGCCGACCACCGCGTGCGCTGGCAAGCCGGCGAACGCCTGCACCACCTCTTCGAAGCCCGCTGCGACGCCCTCGCCCGCGAGGGCCGCGCCGACAAGATCGCCGTCCACAGCGACGACGCGGTGCTCACCTACGCCCAGCTCGATGCCCGCGCCAACCAGCTCGCCCGCCACCTGCTCGCCACCGGCCTGCGACCCGGCGACCGTGTGGCGCTGCTGTTCGACAAGACGGTCCACAGCCACATCGCCGTGCTGGCCGTGCTCAAGCTCCACGCCGCCTATGTGCCGCTGGACCCCGGTTTCCCGGCCGACCGCATGGCCTTCATCTGCGAGGACGCGCAGGCCCGCGTGCTGCTGAGCGTGGCGCACTACCGGGGACTGGCCGAGGGCGTGGCGCCGACGCTGCTCGCCATCGACGAACTCGACGCCGCGATCGACCGCCAGTCCGCCGCCCGGCTCACGCCGCAGGAGCTGCAGGCAGCGGGTGGCATCGACAGCGCACTCTGCTACGTCATCTACACCTCCGGCTCGACCGGGCGGCCCAAGGGCGTGCCGATCGACCACGACGCCATCTGCAACTTCGTGCGGGTGGCCGTCGAGACCTACGGCTACCGCGACACCGACCGGGTCTACCAGGGCCTGACGCTGGCCTTCGACTTCGCGGTCGAGGAAACCTGGGTGCCGCTGCTGGTCGGCGCCACGCTCTTCCCCAACCAGAGCGGCAGCAGCCTGCTCGGCCACGACCTCTGGCAGTTCCTGCAGTCGCGCCAGATCACGGCGCTGTGCTGCGTGCCGACGCTGCTGGCCACGATCGAGCAGGACCTGCCCGATCTGCGCCTGCTGATCGTCTCCGGCGAGGCCTGTCCGCGCGACCTCGTCACGCGCTGGGCCGGACCACGGCGCCGCATGCTCAATGCCTACGGCCCGACCGAAACCACCGTCACCGCCACGCTGGCCGAGCTGCACCCGGACGAGCCGGTGACGATCGGCCGGCCACTGCCCACCTACGCGATCGTCATCCTCGACCCGGACACGCCGCGTGCGCTGGCTGCGGGCGAGATCGGCGAAATCGGCATTGCGGGCGTCGGCGTCGCCGTGGGCTACCTGAACCGCGCCGACCAGACCGCCAAAGCCTTCATCCCCGATTTCCTGGGGATCGAACACAACACCTCCGGCCGCCTCTACCGCACCGGCGATCTGGGCCGCATCCGCGAAGACGGCCAGGTCGAGTACCTCGGCCGCATCGACACGCAGGTCAAGATCCGCGGCTACCGCATCGAGCTGGCCGAGATCGAGTCGGTGCTGATGCAGGTGCCGGCCGTGCAGCAGGCCATCGTCCACACGCATGAATCCGCGCCCGGCGTGGTCGAGCTGGTCGCTTACTACACCGTGCGGCCCGACCACGAAGCCCCCGGCAGCGAAGCCCTGGCCGAGGCGCTGCGGGCACAGTTGCCCAGCTACATGGTGCCGGTCTACTACGAGCACCTGGCGCACATGCCCATGCTCGCCAGCGACAAGACCGACCGCAAGGCCCTGCCCCCGCCCAGCCGCGGCCGGCTGCACCGTGCGGACCACACCGCCGTGCCACCCGAAGGCCCGCTGGAAACCGCGATCGCCGAGACGCTGGCGGGGATGCTGACGCTGCCCGCCGTGTCGGTCGAAGACAACTTCTTCCAGGATCTGGGCACCAGTTCGCTGCTGTTGGCGCATTTCAGCGCCCGCCTGCGCGAACGGCTCGGCCGCCACGACCTGTCGATGAAGCTGATCTACGCACACCCGACCGTGCGCGCCCTGGCGGCCCATCTCGCCAGCACCACCCCGGCCGCGGCGAGCACCACCACCGCCATTGCGCCACGCCCGCCGCACCAGGCGAGCACTGAGGTCTACCTGGTCTGCGGGTTGGCGCAGGTGCTCGCCGTGCTGGCGTACAGCTGGCTGCAGTTCGACGTGTACCTGCGCGGCTTCGACTGGCTGATGGCCACCACCAGCCCGCTCGCCGCCTACGGGCGCGCTGTCGCGGTCGGCGGCGCCACCTGGGGGCTGACCGTGCTGGTGCCCGTGGCACTGAAATGGCTGCTCATCGGCCGCTGGACCGCGGGCGAGTTCCCGGCCTGGGGGCTGCGCTACTGGTGTTTCTGGGTGGTGCGGCAGTTGATGCGCTTCAACCCGATGCAGATCTTTGCCGGCACGCCCCTGTACACGCTCTACCTGAGGGCACTCGGCGCCCGCATCAGCTTGCGCGCGCTGGTCGTCACGCCGACGATGCCCATCTGCACCGACCTGATCGCCATCGGCGAGGACAGCGTCATCAGCCGCCATGTGCTGCTCAACGGCTACCGCGCCGAAGGCGGACGCATCCGGACGGGTTCCGTGCAGATCGGCCGCCGCTGCTTCGTCGGCGACAACACGCTGATCGACATCGACACCGCGATGGACGACGACAGCCAGCTCGGCCACAGCTCCTCGCTGCAGCAAGGCCAGCGCCTGTGCGCCGGCGAGCTGGCCCACGGCTCGCCCGCGCAGACCTGCCAGACCGCGTACCAGACGCTGCCCGAGACGCAGCGGCCGTCCGCACTGCGCATGGTCCTGTTCAGCGCCGCCCAACTGGCGACGCTGCTGCTGGTCTACCTGCCGCTGCCGCTGTGGCTGATTCACCTGGCGCTGAACGCGAACAACGCGCACATCGACCTGCTGGACCGCGTGACGGATTCGCTCGCGATGGCGCCGCTGATCGGCGTCGCCGGCTTCGTGGCGGTGCTGGTGGGCCAGACGCTGCTGATGTTCACCGTGCCGAAGGTGTTCGCGCGGCAACTGGAGACGGGCCGGATCTACCCGCTGTACGGCCTGCACCACCTCGTCCTGCGCGGTGTCACGGTGCTCACCAACTCGAAGTTCCACTGCGCGCTGGCGGGCGACAGCTCCTTCGTCACCGGCTACCTGAAGGCGCTGGGCTACCGCTTCCTAGGCGGTGTGGAACAGACCGGCTCGAACTTCGGCATGAACCAGACGCACGACGTGCCCGGCCTGTGCGAGTTCGGGCGCGGCACCATCGTCTCCGACGGACTCATCCTCAACAACACCGACCTGTCGAGCCGCAGCTTCCGCTTGCGGCCAACCACCATGGGCGCGCGGAGCTTCGTCGGCAACGCGGTGCTGTTCCCGGCCGGGGCACGGGTGGGCGACAACTGCCTGCTCGCCACGCGGGTGCTGGTGCCGCTGGACGGGCCGGTGCGCGAAGGCGTCGGGCTGCTGGGTTCGCCCAGCTTCGAGATTCCGCGCTCGGTGCAGCGGGACATGGCGTACCAGATCCCGCGCAACAGCGCCCTCTTCGCCGAGCGCCTGCAGCGCAAGAACCAGTCCAACCTCGTCACGGTGGGGCTGTTCCTGGTGATGGAGGCCGTTGGCGCGGCACTGGCCTCGTTCGTGTTCTACCTGTTCTACGGCCTCGGCCACGGTGGATCGCTCGCGCTGGCCGTCGGCGGGCTGGCGAGTCTGGCGGTACTGGTGGTCTACCTCGTGCTGATCGACCGCGCCAGCAGCGGCTGGAAACGCCTGGAGGCCCGCACCTGCTCGATCTACGACCCGGCCTTCTGGGACCACGAACGCTTCTGGAAGCTCGCCCTCTCCGGCGACAGCGCCGTCATGCTGATGCTGCGCGGCACGCCGTTCATGGGTCTCCTGTGGCGCGGGCTGGGCGTGCGGGTCGGGCGGCAACTGCTCGACGATGGCACCTCGATCACCGAGAAGACCCTGCTCACGCTTGGCGACCACTGCACGCTCGGCGAGCTGAGCACGCTGCAGAGCCACTCGCTGGAGGACGGTGTCTTCAAGTCCGACCACATCGTCATCGGCAATGGGCTGACGCTGGGTTCGCGGGGCTATGTCCACTACGGCGTGCGCGCCGGGAACAACGTCCACATCGCGCCGGACAGCTTCGTCATGAAGGGCGAAGAGCTGGCCAGCGGCTCGCACTGGCAGGCCAACCCGGCGCAGGCTGTGGCCGCCTGACAGGGAGGCGGTCCACGCCGCCATCCACGCGGTCCGACCTCAGCCGGTGCAGACCCGTGCCTTGGCCGCCAGATACTCGCGCCGCAGTTGCGCCACCCGCTCGGCGGCTGGCACGACCGCGTTCACCGCACCGATGCCCTGTCCGCAGCCCCAGATGTCTTTCCACGCCTTCCTCGCGTCGCCACCGAAGTTCATCTTGGTGGGATCGCTCTCGGGCAGGTGGTCGGGATCGAGTCCGGCGGCGCGGATCGACGGCTTCAGGTAGTTGCCGTGGACACCGGTGAACAGGTTCGAATAGACGATGTCGTCGCTGTTGCCGTCCACGATCGCCTGCTTGTACGCCTCGCTCGCCCGCGCCTCGTCGGTGGCGATGAAGGCCGAGCCGATGTAGGCGAAGTCGGCGCCCATCGCCTGCGCGGCCAGCACGGCGCCGCCGGTGGCGATCGAGCCGGACAGCGCCACCGGGCCGTCGAACCACTGGCGGATTTCCTGGACCAGCGCGAACGGGCTTTTCACGCCGGCATGTCCACCCGCGCCCGCCGCGACCGCGATCAGGCCATCCGCGCCCTTCTCGATCGCCTTCCTGGCGAAGAAGTTGTTGATGATGTCGTGCAGCACCACGCCACCCCAGGCGTGGACGGCGTCGTTCACGTCGGTGCGGGCGCCGAGGCTGGTGATGATGATCGGCACCTTGTACTTGGCGCAAAGCGCCATGTCGTGGTCGAGCCGGTCATTGCTCTTGTGGACGATCTGGTTGATGGCGAACGGGGCGGCGGGGGCGTCCGGGTTTGCAGCGTTGTAGGCGGCGAGCGTCTCGGTGATCTCGGCGAGCCAGTCGTCGAGCTGGGCGGCCGGGCGGGCGTTCAGCGCAGGCATTGAGCCGACCACGCCGGCCTGGCACTGGGCGATGACGAGTTTCGGGTTGCTGATGATGAACAGCGGGGAGCCGATGATGGGCAGGGGGAGGTTGGCGAGGATGGGCGGCAGGGGCAAGGCGGTCTCCTGATTTTTGGGGCAATGGACGGGTGGGGGCAGTGTGCCGTTTTCGGGGGCGTGGGCGTGTCGCTCAGGTGCCGAGCCGGTAGACAATGGAAACTTGGACCTAGCAGAAGGAGGCTTCGAATGGGTACGCCGTATGAAAAAGATGTGGTCGCTTGGGCGATGGAGCAAGCGGCTCTGCTGCGTGCAGGCAAGCTCTCGGCCATCGACATCGAGCACATCGCCGAGGAGATCGAGGACGTGGGCAAGAGTGAAAAGCGCGAACTGGCCAGCCGCATGGCCGTGCTGCTGGCCCACCTGCTGAAGTGGCAGCACCAGCCGGAGCGCCGAGGCAGCAGTTGGACCCGCACGATCAAGGAACAGCGCAGAGGCATCGCGGCTGCGCTGGAAGACACGCCGAGTTTGCGGGGTTCGCTCGTGGATGAGCGGTGGCTGCGCGGCACCTGGGCGGATGCGGTGACGAAGGCCATTGACGAGACAGGGTTTGACGACTTCCCCGAGGTCTGCCCTTGGGCGATGGATCTGGTGCTGTCGGTGGAATTTTTCCCCGAGGCTTGAGACTTGACCACCACGACTACCCACGCACGCACCGCCATCGTCCTCGGCGGCTCCGGCTCTGTCGGCGGCGCCTTGCTCCACGCCTTGTTCCACGACGAGGGTTTCGGGACCTTGACATCCTCCCCGCCCTAAAGGAAGGGGATTCCTCCTGCGAGACGCGCATGTCCGCGCGCGGCGATGTTCCTGGCGGCGTTCACGTCGCGGTG
>JBEEMX010000078.1:0-10353 GCA_041192465.1 Pseudomonadota bacterium
CGCCAACAAGTGGCGGCGCAGCGAGCGGCTACCAGGCGACACCACCGGCAATCGGCTGAGCAGGGGTTGAAGGAGATTCAGCATGGCATCGCAGTGTCGCCGCGATGCAGGCACCGCGAGTGGGTCAGTCCTGTGTTTCGAGCAGGTAACCCAGCCCGCGCACCGTCCGGATACCGACGCCGGAGCCTTCGAGCTTGCGGCGCAGGCGGTGGATGTAGACCTCCAGCGAGCTGGGGCCGCCGCTCTCGGAGACATCGGTGGACCACGCCTGCGCGATCTGCTCCTTGGTGATGACCTTGCGGCGCTGGCTCAGCAACAGGTCCAGCAGCAGCCATTCCCTTGGCGAGAGATCGACCGGCTGGCCCGCGATCGTCACCCGGCGCGCATCGCGGTCGAACTGGAGTTGACCGACCATCAGTGCATCGGCCGGCTCCAGCGGTGTGCCGGCGGGTGGTGCGGGCTGACTGCGGCGCAGCACGGCGCGGATGCGCGCTTCGAGTTCGGGGAAGTCGAAGGGTTTGGTCAAGTAGTCGTCTGCGCCCGCATTGAGGCCGGCCACGCGGTTGTGCAGGCCGTCGAGCGCGGTCAGGATGAGCAGCGGCATGCCGGGCTTGGCGGCCCGCACGCGCTGAACCACCGTCAGACCATCGACCAGTGGCAGGCCGATGTCGATGATGCCGACGTCGAAGGTCTGCCGCGTCAGCAGGTACTCCGCCACGGCGCCGTTGTCTGCAACTTCGACGTCGAAGCCCGCCGCGCGCAGGTTGGCACCCAGTGCGTCAGCGAGGATGGCATCGTCTTCGGCGAGCAGGGCGCGCATGGCGGGTTTCGATCGACGGCGGGTCAGGCGTCGGCCGAGCCGACCATCACGTGGCTGAATCCGCCGTCGACATAGGTGATCTCCGAGGTCATTCCAGCGGCCAGGTCCGACAGCAGGAAGGCGGCGACGTTGCCCACGTCCTCGATCGTCACCAGGCGGCGCAAGGGAGCGTTCGCCGTGAAGATGGCCATGAGCTTGCCGAAGTCCTTGATGCCGCTGGCGGCCAGGGTCTTGATCGGGCCGGCCGAGATGCCGTTCACGCGGATGCCTTGCGGACCCAGGTTGGACGCCAGATAGCGCACGCTGGCTTCGAGCGACGCCTTGGCCAGACCCATGGTGTTGTAGTGCGGAACGACCCGCGCAGCACCCAGGTAGCTCAGCGTCAGCAGGGCACTGCGCTCCCGCAGGCGCGGCAAGGCCGCCTTGGCCATCGCTGGGAAACTGTAGGCCGAGATGTCATGTGCGATGCGGAAGGCTTCGCGGCTCAGTCCGTCGAGAAACTCGCCAGCGATGCACTCGCGTGGCGCGAAGCCGATCGAGTGCACGAAACCGTCAAAGCCTTCTGGCCAAGCCTGGCCGAGGTCATCGAACATGTGCTGGATCTGTTCGTCACTGCCGACGTCGCAGTCGTAGATCAACGAGGAGCCGAACTCTTGTGCGAATTCGGTGGTGCGGTCCTTGAAGCGCTCGCCGACATAGCTGAACGCCAGTTCGGCGCCTTCGCGGTGGCATGCCTTGGCAATGCCGTAGGCGATCGAGCGACTCGACAACAGACCGGTGATCAAAAGGCGCTTGCCTGCGAGAAAACCCATGGACTCTCCGAGATGTGGATCAGTGGATGATCAGTGTTCGAAACAACGGATTCTCGCACGCACCGGAGCAGTCAGTGTGCGGTGGTTGCCCGCGTGGCTTGTGTCGGGTATCATCACGCTTTCGCTAAAACGCTGAATGGGCGGAGGAATCCAGCCCATTTTTTTTGCTTGAACCGCCGCAAGGCACCGGAAGGAGCGCGGCAGCCGGCTGGCGTGACGACGTGGGCACCCTTGGGTGTTTACCGTGGTTGCGCGGCTAAGAGGCTGCCGTCTGTACTGCATTGATGAATTGGCAGCAGGCTGTCGAACGCACTGTAACCGGATTGGGCTACGACCTCGTGGATTGCGAGCGTGGTCTTCGGGGGTTGCTGTGCGTCTATATCGACCGGATGCCCGACGTCGTTTATCCGACCGGGCCGGGCGAATTCGTTACCGTGGAAGATTGCGAGCAGGTGACCCGCCAGCTTCAGCGTGTGCTGGAAGTGGAGGGTTGCGAATACGAGCGGCTCGAAGTGTCTTCCCCGGGTCTGGATCGGCCGCTCAGGCGGTTGGACGCCTTCGTGCGATTTGCCGGATCGGAAATCGATCTGACGCTCAAGGTGGTTTTCCAGGGACGCAAGAAATACCGCGGCGTGTTGCGCGTGGTGGGCGACGACCCTGCTGCAGGTCTCGAACTGGTTTTCCATGAAGGCAAGGAAAGCCACGTACTGGGGTTTGTGCTTGATGAGGTCCGCGATGCCCGGCTGGTACCGGTGGTGGATTTCAAGGGGCGCAGCCGGCGAGATGCGGCGGCGGGCGGGGCGACACAGGAATCCGGAGGTCACGAAGAATGAACCGCGAACTGTTGATGCTGGTGGATGCGATCTCGCGTGAGAAAAACGTGGATCGTGAAGTCGTGTTCGGTGCCGTCGAGTTGGCACTGGCATCGGCCACCAAGAAACTCTATGAAGGCGAAGTTGATATCCGCGTCGCGATCGATCGCGAATCGGGTGCCTACGAGACTTTCCGTCGCTGGCACGTCGTGCCGGACGAGGCGGGTCTGCAGCAGGCCGAGGCTGAGATCCTGCATTTCGAAGCCAAGGAGCAGATTGACGACATCGACGTGGGCGACTACCTCGAAGAGTCGGTCGAGTCCGTGCCTATCGGGCGGATCGGCGCGCAGGCCGCCAAGCAGGTCATTCTGCAGAAGATCCGTGATGCAGAGCGCGAGCAGCTGCTGAACGATTTCCTGTCGCGCGGCGACAAGATCTTCACCGGTACGGTCAAGCGGCTCGACAAGGGTGATCTCGTCATCGAGAGCGGCCGGGTCGAAGGGCGTCTGAAGCGCAGCGAGCTGATCCCCAAGGAAAATCTGCGCAGCGGTGACCGTGTGCGGGCCATGATGATCGAGATCGACCCGACGCTGCGTGGCCCGCAGATCGTGCTGTCGCGCTCGGCGCCGTCCTTCATGATCGAGCTGTTCCGCCAGGAAGTGCCCGAGATCGAGCAGGGGCTGCTGGAGATCAAGAGTTGCGCCCGTGATCCGGGTTCGCGCGCCAAGATCGCCGTTGTGTCTTACGACAAGCGCGTCGATCCGATTGGCACCTGTGTGGGTGTGCGCGGCTCGCGGGTCAACGGCGTGACCAATGAACTCGCCGGCGAGCGGGTGGACATCGTGCTGTGGTCGGAAGATCCGGCGCAATTCGTGATCGGTGCGTTGGCTCCGGCGAATGTCCAGTCGATCGTGGTGGACGAGGAAAAACACGCCATGGACGTGGTGGTGGACGAGGAAAACCTCGCCATCGCCATCGGTCGTGGCGGCCAGAACGTGCGGCTCGCATCCGAGCTGACCGGCTGGCGCATTAACATCATGACCGCTGAGGAATCGGTGGCCAAGCAAGCTCAGGAGAGCGACGGCATCCGCAAACTCTTCGTCGACAGGCTCGACGTGGATGAAGAGGTGGCCGACATTCTGATCGCCGAAGGTTTCACCAGCCTGGAAGAAGTGGCCTACGTGCCGCTGCAGGAAATGCTGGAAATAGAATCCTTTGACGAAGAGACGGTGCAGGAATTGCGGACCCGCGCCAAGAACGTGCTGTTGACGATGGAAATCGCCAAGGAAGAGCGCGTCGAGGAAGTCACCCAGGACTTGCGTGATGTGGAGGGGGTCACCCCCGAACTGGTCGCCAAGCTGTCCGAAGGCGGTGTCCACACCCGCGATGATCTGGCCGATCTCGCCGTGGATGAGCTGACGGAGATGACGGGCATCGACGAAGCGGCGGCCAAGGCCCTGATCATGAAGGCCCGTGAACACTGGTTCACCGCCTGAACGCTCACTCTGTCCGACCCGACCGCACACGACGCACGTCCCAAGGAAACAAACACATGGCTGTGACCACCGTTGCCCAGTTCGCTGCCGAACTCAAAAGTTCGGTATCGACTGTGCTCGAGCAACTTCAACACGCCGGAGTGAGCAAGGAATCCGACCGGGATCCCTTGACCGAGGCCGACAAGGAACGCCTGCTGGCTTACCTGCGCACCTCGCACGGCACGGTCGGCGGAGATCGCAAGAAGATCACGCTGACCAAGAAGTCCACCAGCGAAATCAAGCAGGCCGATGCCTCGGGCAAGGCCCGCACGATCCAGGTGGAAGTGCGCAAGAAGCGCACCTTCGTCAAGCGTGATGACTTCGTTTCGGGTACGGCGGCTTCGGAGCCGCTGGCTGCAGGGGACGCGGAAGAGTTCGAAGCGTCGTCTGTCGATGACGGTGTCGATCAGGCTGCTGAAGCACTGCGCCGCCATGCCGAGGCTGCAGAAGCTGAGCGCCAGGCTGCAGAAACCCGTGCGCGCCAAGAGGCGGTCGAGCGCGCCGCCATCGAGGAGGCTGCTGCTGCGGCCCGTGCCACCGCCGAGGCGTTGGCACGCGAAGCGGTTGAGCGAGAAGCCGCCGCCCGTGCGCAAGCGCAAGCTGCTGTGGTGAGTGATGCCGATCTGGCCGCACAAGCGCAGGCAGCCAAGGATGCGCTGGCCCGCGAAACCCAGGCCCGCACCCGTGCCGAAGCCCAGGCCCGTGCCGCGGCTGAAGTCGCTGCCCTGAATTCGCATCGCCGTGGCAATGGTCCTGCTGGTGGGCGCCGTGGTGTTGCCGCCCCCGCAGTGGCGGCTCCGGTGGTTACAGCCGCTGTGGTAGTGGCTCCGGTCGCTGCACCGGTGGTGGTGGTCGAGGTTGCGCTGGCGGTGGCCCCTGTGGTGGTTGCCGAAAAGGCTGCTCTGCAGCCGGTGCGTGCCCTGAATGTACCGATGCCGGTGCCGCCGCGTGGTGTGGCCGTGTCGCCAGTTTCGGTGGCTGTGACCCCGGTGCGTGGTGTGCAAGCACCGTCGCTGCCGGGTGCTGGCGCCCGTGTCGTCAAGGCGGCTGATGCCGCTGCTGGTGAAGCGCAGCGTCTGGTGGAACAGGACCGCCGCCGCAAGGCAGCCGAAGCCGAAGCTGCCGCGATTCGCGACATGATGTCGCGCAAGAGCAAGGTGCTGGTTGCCAAGAAACCTGAAGAGCCGAAGCCAGTACCGGTCGCGCCCGCCGCGGCAGGGGCTGCCGCTGGCAAGGATGGCATCAAGGGCACGATCCACCGTCCGAAGCCGGGTGCGCCCGGCACGACGCCGACGACAGCCGCCAAGCCAGGCGACAAGCCCGGAGACAAGAAGGCGGTCAAGTCCGAAAAACTTTCGTCGAGCTGGGCTGATGACGCTGCCAAGAAGCGCGCCGCCGCCAAGGGTCGCACCGATCCGCCGCGTCCGGGTGGTGGCACCGCATGGCGTGGGCCGGCTGGCCGTTCAGGTGGTCGCCGTGGCGAACGCCATGACCACAGCAACGAACGCTTCGCACCGCAGGTCGAAGTCCAGATCCACGAAGTCCATGTGCCCGAAACCATCTCGGTGGCCGATCTGGCGCACAAGATGTCGGTCAAGGCGTCCGAGGTCATCAAGCAATTGATGAAGCTGGGTCAGATGGTCACCATCAACCAGCAGCTCGACCAAGAGACGGCCATGATCCTCGTCGAGGAAATGGGCCACAAGGCGTTCGCGGCCAAGCTGGACGATCCGGATGCCTTCCTCGAAGAGGAAAACGCATCGGAAGCCGGCGAATCGCTGCCGCGTCCCCCGGTGGTCACGGTCATGGGTCACGTCGATCACGGAAAGACCTCGCTGCTGGACTACATCCGCACCACCCGTGTCGCCATGGGTGAAGCCGGTGGCATCACGCAGCACATCGGTGCCTACCATGTGGAAACCGATCGCGGCGTGGTCACCTTCCTCGACACCCCGGGTCACGAAGCCTTCACGGCGATGCGTGCCCGTGGTGCCAAGGCCACGGACATCGTCATCCTGGTGGTGGCGGCGGACGACGGCGTGATGCCGCAGACCAAGGAAGCCATCCACCACGCCAAGGCGGCGGGGGTGCCGATCGTGGTCGCGATCAACAAGATCGACAAGCCCGATTCGAACCTCGAACGTGTCAAGAGCGAACTGGTTGCCGAGGGCGTGATTCCGGAAGAGTTCGGCGGTGAAGCGCCGTTCTGTCTGGTGTCGGCCAAGACGGGTCAGGGCATCGACGCGCTGCTGGAACAGGTGCTGTTGCAGGCGGAAGTGCTGGAGCTGCGTGCCCCGGTGGCCGCACTCGCCAAGGGCCTCGTGATCGAAGCCCGTCTGGACAAGGGCCGCGGCCCGGTCGCGACGGTGCTGATCCAGTCCGGTACGCTCAAGCGCGGCGATGCTGTGCTGGCGGGTCAGAGCTATGGCCGCGTGCGTGCCATGCTCGACGAGAACGGCAAGGCGTGCCAGGAAGCTGGGCCTTCCATCCCGGTGGAAATCCAGGGCTTGACCGAAGTGCCGCGTGCCGGTGACGAGTTCATGGTGCTGGTCGACGAGCGCCGTGCCCGCGAAATCGCCACGTTCCGCCAGGGCAAGTACCGCGAAGTGACGCTGAACAAGCGCCAGGCCGCCAAGCTCGAAAATATCTTCGAGGGCATGGGCCAAGGCGCCGCACAGATGCTGCCGCTGATCATCAAGGCCGATGTGCAGGGTTCGCAGGAGGCTCTGGCCACCTCGCTGCTCAAGCTCTCGACCGACGAGGTCAAGGTGCAGATCGTCCACGCGGCGGTGGGCGGCATCAGCGAGTCGGACGTCAATCTGGCGATCGCCTCGAAGGCGGTCATCATCGGCTTCAACACCCGGGCAGATGCCGGTGCGCGCAAGCTCGCCGACAACAACGGCGTGGACCTGCGTTACTACAACATCATTTACGACGCGGTCGACGAGATCAAGGCCGCCATGTCGGGGATGCTGGCTCCGGAGCAGCGCGAAGAGGCGATTGGTTCTGCCGAAATCCGCACAGTGTTCGTGGCGACCAAGATCGGTACCGTTGCCGGCTCGATGGTCACCGCGGGGCTGGTGCGCCGCAACTGCAAGTTCCGCCTGCTGCGCCAGAACATCGTCATCTACACCGGCGAAGTCGATTCGATCCGCCGCCTGAAGGACGATGTGAAGGAAGTCAAGGAAGGCTTCGAGTGCGGTATCAAGCTCAAGAACTACACCGACATCGCTGAAGGCGATCAGCTGGAGTTCTTCGAGATCAAGGAAGTGGCGCGTACGCTGTAAGGCTTCGCTCTCACGTTCCGGGCCCCGACGCTGTGTCGGGGCCTCATTGTTTTTCCGTGGTTCATCGCCATGGGCTTCGATGCGATATCCATGCGACACAAGCGTTCCATTCCCAACCGCAGCTTCCGGGTGGCCGACCAGATCCAGCGCGATGTGGCCGACCTGATCCGTGAACTCAAAGACCCGCGCATCGGCATGGTCACGGTCAGCGCCGTGGACATCACGCCGGACTACGCCCATGCCCGCATTCGTTTCTCGGTGCTGACCGGTGAGGCCAGCGAGACCGAAGTGGCGCTCAACGAGGCGGCTGGTTTCCTGCGCAACGGCTTGTTCAAGCGGCTGCAGATCCACACCGTGCCGACGCTGCATTTCCACTTCGACCGCACCACCGAACGTGCAGCGGAACTGAGTGCGCTGATCACCCTGGCCAATTCGCAGCGCGTCCCGGATGACGTGGTCGCGGATGGCGAGACGAAAGACGACAGTTCGAAATGACCGCCGACGTGACCCCGGTGGCCGCCGACGTGGTGGCGCCGATGCCTCCCCGCGTGCGCATCCAGCGCCGTGCGGTGCATGGCGTGCTGCTGCTCGACAAGCCGATCGGGCTGTCGAGCAACGACGCCTTGCAGAAGGTCAAGCGCCTGTTCCGCGCCGAAAAGGCGGGACACACCGGCACGCTCGACCCCCTGGCGACCGGGCTGCTGCCGATCTGCTTCGGCGCAGCCACCAAGTTTTCGCAGGTGAGCCTTGAAGCCGACAAGGGCTATCGGGCCACGCTGCACCTGGGTCAGCGCACGGTCGGCGGTGACCGCGAAGGCGAGGTGATCGACGAACGTCCGGTGCAGGTGGACCGGACGCTGATCGATGCGGCTTGCGCGCGCTTCACGGGTCTGATTTCGCAACTGCCACCGATGCAGTCGGCGCTCAAGCACAACGGCAAGGCGCTCTACGAGTACGCCCGCGCCGGCATCACCATCGAGCGTCAGCCGCGGCAAGTCACGATTCACCGCATTGACTTCATCGCGTGGCAGGCTGACAGGCCCGAAACGCTGGTGATCGACGTACTGTGTACCAAAGGTACCTACATCCGCACGCTCGCTGAAGATATCGGCGAAGTGCTCGGCTGTGGCGCCCACCTGGCCGGACTGCGGCGCATTGCCAGCGGCCCGGTCGATCTGCGCGGCTCGATCACGCTCGACGCCTTGACGGCGATGAGCGAGGCTGAACGCGATGCACGGGTGCTGCCCGTCGATGTGCTGCTGTCGGACTGGCCGGCGGTGCATCTGAGCCCTGAAGACGCCGGTCGTTTCCTCTCGGGCATGCGCCGCCGCACGGGTCAGCCCGATGCAGAGCGCGTGCGTGTCTATGGTCCCGATGGTCGCGCCCTGCTGGGCAGCGCCCACATCACTGCCGGCGAGCTGATCGCCGATCGGCTCCTGAGCCCACTTGAAGTCCAGGCCCTGCAGCCGTCCTGAAACCCGAACGGCCACACCCCTGGCGTACAACCCCATGACCAAGCAAATCCGCAACATCGCCATCATCGCCCACGTCGACCATGGCAAGACCACTCTGGTGGACCAACTTCTGCGCCAGAGCGGCACCTTCGCTGACCACGAAAAGGTCGTCGATTGCGTGATGGACAACAACGCGATCGAAAAAGAACGCGGCATCACCATCCTGGCCAAGAACTGCGCCGTGAGCTGGGAAGGCACGCACATCAACATCGTCGATACCCCTGGACACGCCGACTTCGGCGGTGAAGTGGAGCGCGCGCTGTCGATGGTGGACGGTGTGGTGCTGCTGATCGACGCGCAGGAAGGCCCGATGCCGCAGACGCGCTTCGTGACCAGGAAGGCGCTCGCGCTGGGTCTGAAGCCCATCGTCGTGGTCAACAAGGTGGACAAGCCGGGCGCGAAGCCGGACGCTGTCATCAACGCCGCGTTCGACCTGTTCGACAAGCTGGGTGCCACCGACGAGCAGCTCGACTTCCCCGTCGTCTATGCCTCGGGCATCAACGGCTGGGCGTCGCTGGAAGAGGGCGCACCGGGCGAGCAGTGGGGCCCCGACATGTCGGCCCTGTTCAACACGGTGCTGAAGCACGTCCCGGCCAATGCGGGTGACCCCGCTGCGCCGCTGCAACTGCAGATCTCCTCGCTCGACTACTCCACCTTCGTCGGCCGCATCGGCGTGGGCCGCATCAGCCAGGGCACCATCAAGCCGTCCATGGACGTGCTGGTCATGGAAGGTCCGGACGGCAAGGCCGTCAAGGGCCGCGTCAACCAGGTGTTGACGTTCCACGGCCTTGACCGGGTGCAGACCACCGAAGCCGGCCCCGGTGACATCGTGCTGATCAACGGCATCGAAGGCATCGGCATTGGCGTGACCATCACTGATCCGCTCAATCCCGCACCGCTGCCGATGCTCAAGATCGACGAGCCGACGCTGACGATGAACTTCTGCGTCAACACCAGCCCCCTGGCCGGTCGCGAAGGCAAGTACGTCACCAGCCGCCAGATCTGGGACCGCCTGCAGAAGGAACTCCAGTCCAACGTCGCGCTGCGTGTCAAGGAAACCGACGAAGACGGCATCTTCGAAGTGATGGGCCGTGGGGAGTTGCACCTGACCATCCTGCTGGAAAACATGCGCCGCGAAGGCTACGAGCTGGCCGTGTCGAAGCCGCGTGTGGTGTTCCAGGAGATCAACGGCGAGAAGTGCGAGCCGATCGAGATGGTCACGGCCGACGTGGAAGAGCAGCACCAGGGCGGCGTGATGCAGGCCATGGGCGAGCGCAAGGGCGAACTGGTCAACATGGTGCCGGACGGCCGTGGCCGCGTGCGTCTGGAGTACCGCATTCCGGCGCGTGGCCTGATCGGGTTCTCGAACGAGTTCATGAACCTGACCCGCGGTTCCGGCCTGATCGCCAACATCTTCGAAGGCTACGAGCCGCACAAGGGCGAGATCGCCAGCCGCAAGAACGGCGTGCTGATCTCGATGGACGCCGGTGAAATCTTCACCTACGCGCTGGGCAAGCTCGACGACCGCGGTCGCATGTTCGTGAAGCCGAACGATCCCGTCTACGAAGGCATG
>JBEEMX010000079.1:0-10346 GCA_041192465.1 Pseudomonadota bacterium
GCCGACGTGAAGGAGACCCCGCATGCAGAACCCGATGAGCCCCCGACTGGCCGACGGCACCCGGATCGAAGACCTGGTGAACCTCGACACCCGAGAAGTGCAGATGCGCGCACTGTCCGACCCTGAGCTGTACGAGCTGGAGATGGAGCGCATCTTCGGCCGTATCTGGGTGTTCCTTGGCCACGAGTCGGAGATTCCGAACACCAACGACTTCATGGTGCGCGACCTGGGCTCCGACGCCGTGATCATCACGCGCGACAAGAGCGGCGACGTGCATGTGATGCTCAACATGTGTACCCACCGCGGCATGCGCGTCACGACGCTGGACGCCGGCAACACCGCGATCCACACCTGCATCTACCACGGCTGGTCCTTTCGCCCGAACGGCGACTTCCTGGGCGCCCCGGTGGACAAGGAGCAGATGCACGGCAAGATCCGGACGAAGTCGGAGCTTGGCCTGAAGCACGCCCGCGTCACGCTGTACGGCGGCCTGATCTTCGCCACCTGGAACATCGAGGGCCCGTCGTTCGAGGAGTTTCTCGGCGACGCCAAGTGGTACTACGACATGCTGTTCCTGCGCAGCGACAAGGGCCTGGAAGTGCTGGGCCCGCCGCAGCGCTTCACGGTGCGCGCCAACTGGAAGGCGGCGGGCGAACAATCCGCCGCGGATGGCTACCACACGCTCACCCTGCACCGCTGGCTGGGCGAGGTGGGCAACTACAAGAAGGACGATGGCGGCGCGGCCGATTTGAGCCCCGAGATGTACGGCGCCGAGGTCAGTTCACCCCATGGCCACGCGCTGCGTTGCATCGACCTGGCGCGCAAGATCCGCAAGCTCACCGGCAAGGAACCGAACGACCTGACGCTGGAAGAAAAGCTGCTCGCGCTGCCGCCGTCGGGCATGACATCCGAGATGGTGCCGCAGCTCAAGAAGCACTTGAGCGAAGGCCAGTTGCAGGCGCTGACCTGGATGCCGCCGCAGGTGGGCGGCATCTTCCCCAACGTGCTGTTCGGTTTTGTCTACATTCCGCAAGCCGATGGCTCGGTGGTGGGCTCCATCACCTTGCACGCCTATGTGCCGCGCGGCCCCGACAAGCTGGAATTCGTGAACTGGATCCTGGCTGAGAAAGACGCTCCAGCCGAGCTGCGCGACAAGATGCGCCGCCAGACTACCCAGCTCTTCGGCACCTCCGGCATGGTCGAGCAGGACGACTCCGACACCTGGCCGCACATGACGCTGGGTGCCAAGGGCGCGCAGGGCCGGAAGATGACACTCAAGTACCAGGCGGTGTACGAGACCGGCCGTCCGGAAGGCTGGCCCGGCCCCGGCATCATCAACGAAGGCTTCACGAAGGACGACACGCAGTGGCACTGGTGGCTCTATTGGCGTCAGTTGATGCTCGGTGAGGTCTGAACCTTGCCTTGCCTTTTGCCTTTCCCCTCGCCATAGGCTTCCACGGAGAACTCGATGAGTGCCATGAATGAATTGCAACCCGGCCAGACCGTGCCGATCGGCTCCCCGCTCTACAACCGGGTGCTGGAGTTCCTCTATGTCGAGGCCCGGCTGCTCGACGAAATCCGCCTCAAGGAATGGGGCGAGACCCTGGCCCAGGATCTGGTCTACAACGCCCCCTTGCGCGAAACCCGTCCGATGAGCCAGCAGGCCGCCTCGATCGTGCGCACCACCCAGCACTTCGACGACGACTGGCGCTCCGTGATGGGCCGCATCATGCGGCTCACCGCCACCAAGAGCGCCTGGGCCGAAGACCCGCCGTCACGCACCCGCCGCCTGGTGACCAACGTCATGGTGGAGCAGGGCGATCAGGTCGGCGAACTGCGCGTGCGCAGCTACCTGCTGGTGACCCGCAGCCGCTTCAACTTCGACGAGTTCGACCTGATCAGCGGCGAGCGGCGCGATGTCCTGCGCCTGGTCGATGACCGATTCAAGCTGGCGCGGCGCGAGATCATCCTGGACCAGGCGGTGCTGGGAACGGCGAACCTGGCGATCTTCCTGTAGCGTCCTCAAACGCCAGCCAGGCGTCGTCGTCCGCGCAAAGCTGCTCGGCGCGCCCGGTGAAATCCAGCGTCGAGCCGATCTGGCGCCAGGCGACCGGCGCCCGTTCGGGCTGCTGGGCGAAGCAAGCACCGGTGGGTTTGGCGTGGATCTGCAGGTCCAGCGGCAGGCCCTTGCCCAGCGAGATCACGCTCGCCCGGCGCAACACCAGCGCCGCCTCGGCTTCCTCCGGCGACAGGTGGGACAGTGCCCAGCGCGCCATGCCGTGGCGGAGTTCGACCGCGGCATAGGGTGGCGGTGACGCGATCGTCAGACCGTTCAAGTCCCAGCGCAGGCAGACGACCTGGTCGCGCCACAGCGTCGCCTGGGTCCGTCCGTCGATCCGCAGCGGTACCTCGATGTCGTAGTCCCGCCGAGCTTCACCACGTCGAAGCAGGGCACACACGAGACCTGCCAAATCCAGCAGGTGGGTGCATTGCTCCACCGGGCGCACCAGCCGCGTCAGCCCGTGCGCATGCGCCGGCAGCGGCAAACCCACCAGTTCCTGCAGCGGCACACTGGCCGCGGGGCACAGGCTGTACGGATGGCGCGGCGACTCCACTTGCACGCCACTGATCAGACCCGATGCGGTGTCGATCTGGACCCGGAAGTGGTGGAAATCGTCTTCCAGCACGCCCCGCGCCTGCACCGTTGCCGTTGCAGTCGGCTGGCTCGGGTTGGATGCCTGCAGGCGCAGACGCAGACGGATGCGGCGGAGAAATGAAGGCATGGGCAGGGTGTCCACGGCTGACACTGCCGCAGCTAAAGTGTACGATATTCTAAATACTGTTTAATTTATGGAGACTGGCATGGGATTGCTCGACAACAAAGTGGCGGTGATCACGGGGGCCGGAGGGGGCATCGGACGGGGCGTGGCGCGCTGCTATGCACGCGAAGGAGCGGCGGTGATCGTGGCCGAGATTGACGAACACACGGGCCGGCAGGTGGAAAGCGAGCTGCGGGCACTCGGTGGCCAGGCCCTGTTCGTGCGCACCGACGTGCTGGACAAGTCGAGCATCGAAGCGGCGGTGCAGGCGGCGGTGGACCACTTCGGCGGCCTCGACATCCTGGTCAACAACGCCTTCGTGCCATCGCCCAATGTGCTGCTGGAAGACAAGACCGACGAGATGCTGGCGCGCACGCTGACCTCGACGGTCTGGGCGAGCTGGTGGGCGATGAAGGCCGCACTGCCGCACCTGCGCGCCCGCGGTGGCGGCCGCATCGTCAATTTCACGTCGATCGACGTCGATGTCGGCGCCTGGCAGCATGCCGACTACAACACGGGCAAGTCCGGGGTGGTCGGGCTGACGCGCAGCGCGGCGGCGGAGTGGGGGCGCTTCGGCATCACCTGCAATGCGATCGCGCCCACGGCGATGGGGGCGACTTTCCACAAGCTGGCGGCCGAAATCCCGGGGTTTGCCGAGCGTTCGGCGGCGGCGCGTCCCCTGGGGCGGCCGGGTGATCCCGAACTCGACGTCGGCCCCGTGGTGGTGTTTCTCGGCTCCGAGATGTCACGCTACGTCACGGGCGTGACGCTGCACGTCGATGGTGGCCTGCACCTGCCGGGCTACAACTCCCGTCCGGCCGGTGTGCCGGTCCGGGAGTATTGAGCGGTGGTCGAAGCGCGCTCAGCGTTTCGAGACCTTGATGCCGCTGGTTTCCTGGTCCCAGGTGCCGGCGGTGCGGCCCTCGTCGCGCAGCAGGTACTTCAGCACGCGGCCTTGCGGGTTCTTCGGCAGCGTGTCGCGGAACTCGATGTAGCGCGGCAGCGCGTAGTACGGCACCGCGTCGAGCGACCACTGGAACAGCGCCTCCGGCGTCAGCGACGCCCCCGGGCGCAGGATGGCCGTGACCTTCACGTCGTCCTCGCCCTTGTCGGAGGGCACGGCATGCACCGCCACCTCGGCGAGATCCGGATGGCGGGCGAACGCGGCCTCCATCTCGAAGCTGGAGATGTTCTCGCCGCGTCGGCGCAGGTAGTCCTTCTTGCGATCGACGAAGTAGAAAAAGCCGTCCTCGTCGAACTTGCCGATGTCGCCGGTGTGCAGCCAGAGGTTGCGCAGGATCTTCTGCGTGTCGGCCGGGCGGCGCCAGTAGCCCATGAACATGATGTCCGGCCGCAGAGGCCGCACGATGATCTCGCCGGCCTGTCCCGCCGGCAATTCGCGGTCGAGTTCGTCCACGATGCGCACGTCGAAATCCGCGATGCGCCGCCCCGACGACCCGGGGGCCGTGTGTTCGCCGCCCGCCAGCGAGGTGATCACGGCCGCTTCGGTCAGGCCATAGCCATTGCCGCCCACCTGGCGGGCGCCGAAGCGCGTGCGCCAGACCGACTTGACCTCTTCGGTGAACGGATTGCCGCGCACGGTGTGGATCTGGCCGACGCAGCGCCGAGCCGCGTCGGAGTCGGGCGCGTTGGCCAGCAAGCCGCCCATGCCGCCAAGGATCGAGGCGATCGTGGCACCGCTGCGCTCGACCTCCGGCCAGAAGTTGGACACCGAAAACCGCGGAATGATCGCCACCCGGGCGCCGACCAGGACCGAGGCCAGCACGCCGACGCACATCGCGTTCATGTGGAACAGCGGCAGTGGCGTGATCGTCACGTCGTCGGCCGTGGCCGGTCCGGCGCGCAACTGCAGCCGGGCCAGGTTGCACATGTAGTTGTAGCTGATCATGCAGCCCTTGGACGGGCCGGTGGTGCCGGAGGTGTAGATCAGGCAGGCGAGATCCCAGGGATTCGGGCGCTCCGTGAAGGGCGTGTCCGGGCCGTCGCGGCAGTCGTCCAGCGGCGACAGCGGCAGGGCAGCGCAGGACACCGCCTCGTCGATCGCCCCGCGGTGCAGCACCTGGCGCACCCGGGGCAGATCGGCCGCGATGGCCGCAATGCGCGTCACATACGCCGCCTCGCAGACCACCAGCGCCGCGTCGGCGTCGGCGATCTGGTGGCGCAGGAACTCGCCCTTCAGCGCGGTGTTGATCGGCACCGCGACCGCACGCAGCTTGTTCACGGCCAGCCAGCACAGCACCGCGTCCAGGTTGTTGTCGAGCATCGACAGCACGGTGTCACCGGGCTGGACCCCGCGTGCCGAGAACGCATGCGCCAGCCGGGTCGAAGCGCGGTCCACGTCCCCGTAGGTGTGCAGTTCACCCGAGAAATCGAGCAGTACCCGGTCCGGGTGGGCTTGCACCGCGCGATCGAGTGCGTCGATCACGGTGTCCTGCTGGCCCAGTGCCCAGGTGTCCTGATTGCCCAAACCGGTCATGTCGTCAACTTTCTAATATCAGAACCAAATTCTATCCTTGATATTTTTATGGCTGCCGCGGGAAAACCCTCGTGGTGGCGCAATGCCGGACACTCGACCCCTCTGGAGCCCTACCGTGACCATGAACCGCACCGCTACTGCCACCGCCGACCCTGATCTCACGGACACCGCCGACGCACCTGCACCCCGTCGGCGCAGCAACCGCCGCTCGGAACAGACCATCGAGACCATCCTCGCCTGCACGGAAAAGATCGTGCTGGAGTCAGGGGCTGACCGGATCTCGATCCTGGATGTCTGTCGCGAGGCGGACATCTCGCGTGGCACGTTCTACCGCTACTTCGCCTCGCAGGACGAACTGCTCGACGCGTTCTCGCGCCACAAGCGCGAGCGTTTCCACAAGTCACTGCTGGAAGCCGTGGCGGACCACAACGACCCTGATGCGCGCTTCAACGCGGTGATCCAGTACCTCGACCACTACCTGGAGCACGGCAAGGCGCGGCGCCTGCTGCTGGTGGCGCCCGAGTACGCACTCGGTTTTTTCCGCCGCATCTTCCACGACTCGATCGTGCGTTTCCAGGACGTGCTGGGCATCGTCTTCGACGCGTGGGAGGTGCGCCTGGGCATCCAGATCGACCGGGAGCTGGTGGCGGAAATGCTCATCCGCTATGTGCTCAGCGAACAGCTCGTCCCCAGCGACGGCGACCGCAAATCGCTGCCGCGGCGCATCGGGCGCATGGTCGAGGCACTGCTGGTCGGCGCACCACCTCGTGCCCGGCGTTGAGCCAGACGCTGAATCAGTGAACACGATTATTGAACAGAATCGCCATTTGTGATTAATATCGGTGCCATCGCTCCGGCACCGCTGCACGCTCTGCCGGCATCGAAAGCCGCCCTGTCTGTCCCCAGGGCCTCCATGACCCGCTGCCGCCGGCGCCACACGCCGTCTGCGCAGACCTTCGAAGGCGACCTGCAGCCATGCTGATCGATCTCCACGCCCACGCCCCGCACCCGGGCTACTACAACCAGCACCCCCACTGGGGACCGTTCTTCGAGCAGCACGCGGACGGTGACGTCAAGCTGCGCGTGGGCCACTGGATCCTCGGTCTGGGCTCGCCGGAGCGCAAGGCGGCCGTGCGTTCCGGCAATGGCCTGAAGCTGGACGAATACCTGGCGCGCTGGGCCGATCCGCGCAACCGCCTCGCCGCGATGGACGCCGCCGGCCAGAACGCGCAGGTGGTCTCGGTGCCGTCGCACTGCTACATGTACTGGGCCGATCCGGAGTTCTCGGTGCGCTTTGCCCGCAAGGTCAACGACACGCTGGCCGAGTACTGCGCCCACGCCCCCGACCGCCTGATGTACTGGGCACACGCCCCGCTGAACGCCCCGCATGAAGCGGCCAAGGAAATCCGCCGCGCCTGCACCGAGCTGGGCGCCAAGGGCCTCGTCTGCGGCGGCGCCAACTTTGGCGGGCTGGAGTTCGATTCGCCGCAGCTCGACGTGGTCTGGAAGACGCTGTGCGACCTCGACCTGCCGATCTTCGTGCATGGCTACAACCAGTCGGTCACCTGGGGCGAACAGGCCAACCAGGACCGGTACGAAACGACCGCCATCGTCGGCATGAACTACGACGAGACGCGCTGCTTCTGGTACCTGGTCAACGGCGGCGTGCTGGACCGCTTCCCGAACCTCAAGGTCTACATCACCCACGGTGGCGGTTTCGTGCCCTACCAGCTCGGCCGGCTGGCGCAGTGCAACCCCAACCTCGACGTGCGCCACAACAAGAAGCCGGTGCTCGACTACCTGAAGAACTTCTACTTCGACGTCGAGCTGCACGAGGTGCCGATGCGCCAGGCGGTGGTGGACATCATCGGCGCCGACCGCATCCTGTACGGCAGCAACTTCGGCGGCAGCGATGCCGTGCGCCACGACCTCACCGACGGTCTGCGCCTGTCGGATGCCGACCTGCAGAAGATCCGCTGGCAGAACGCCTGCGCGCTGCTGCACATCGACCCCGCCAAGGTCGGCCAGCCGGCGGTGAAGGCCGATGCGCCAGCGCCGGACAAGGCGACCGCGGCATGAAGCTCGCCCGCTGCACCGACGGCGGAGCGCCGTTCTGGGCCGTGGTCGATTCCGTGCTCGGAACGCTGCAGCCGATCGCGGGGTCTGTCACCGACTGGGGTCCGGCGCTGACCCGGGGCGAGGGCATGGCCGCGCTGCAGACGGTCGGCCCGGAGCGCCCGCTGGCGTCGGTCCGGCTGCTGCCGCCGGTCGAACGCACGCGGCGTGTCGTCGTCGCCGGCGCCAACTACGCCAAGCACCTGGCCGCGGATTTTGGTCTCAAGGCCCACAGCCAGCCGATCGCCTTCCTCAAGGCCCATGGCGCGATGATCGGCGCCCATGACCCGATCCGCTATCCGCCGCTGACCAGGGAGCTGGACCACGAGGTCGAGCTGGTCGCGGTGATCGGCGCGGAACGGGTCGATCGCCTGGACCCGCTGTCCAGCGTGCTGGGCTACACCGTCGGCAATGACGTGAGCGCGCGCGACCTGCAGCGCAGCGGCCCGCCCGGTGTCGGCATGGACCTGTTCGCCGCCAAGAGCGCGGACCAGACCACGGGCCTCGGTCCCTGGATCGTCACGCGCGACGAGTTCGGCCCGATCAGCCCGGCGCTGCGCCTGGTGCTGCGCGTCAATGGCGAGGTCCGCCAGGACGGCAACACGGGCGAGATGACCTGGGATGTCGGTCAACTGGTGAAGTTCGTCGATGAGCGGTCCCGGTTCGAGTGCGGGGACGTCATGTTCACCGGCTCGCCCGCCGGCACCGGCCAGGGATCGGGCCGCTTTCTGCAACCCGGTGACGTGGTCGAGGCCGAGGTCGAGGGCATCGGGACACTGTGCAACACCGTGACGGTGATGGATTGAAGTTGAAGTTGAAAGACTGAGGGGACACACAGCATGAGCACCATGAACACCATGAACATCCTGCAGGGCAAGGTCGTCGTCGTCGGTGCGGGCCTGATGGGCACCGGCATCGCCCACGCCTTCGCCAGTTCCGGTTTCACCACCGTGCTGGTGGACAGCAACGAGGCCGCTGCCGCCCGCGCACTCGCCGCGGTGGCGAAGATCCTGGACGACGGCGTGCGGATCGGCAAGGTCGAATCGGCCGCCGCCGCTGCCGCCAAGGCCCGCCTGACCGCCTGCGCCGATCTGGCCGAGGCCGCCGAGGGCGCGGCGCTGCTGGTCGAGACCGTCACCGAAAACCTGGCGGTGAAACAGGCCGTCGTGCGCACCGCTGCCGCCCGGATGCTGCCGGGTGCGCTGATCGCCACCAACACCTCCGCGCTCAGCGTCACCGAGATCGCCACCGCCGTGTCCGACCCCGAGCGGGTGGTCGGCATGCACTTCTTCAATCCGGTTCACAAGATGAAGCTGGTGGAGCTGGTGCGCGGGCTGGCGACCAGTGACGAAAGCATCGCCAAGGCGCGGGACTATGCGGACGCGCTGGGCAAGACCTCCATCGTCGTCAACGAATCGCCCGGCCTGACCACCAGCCGCATGTCCGCCATGCTCGGCAACGAGGCGATGTGGATGCTGCAGGAAGGTGTCGCGACCGCCGAGGACATCGACACGGCGCTGCGCATGGGCTTCAACCACCCGATGGGGCCGCTGGAACTTGGCGACCTGACGGGCTGGGACACCCGCCTGTCGGTGCTGCGTTACCTGCATTCCACGCTGGGTGACAAGTTCCGCCCCTGTCCGCTCATCATCAAGATGGTGGCGTCCGGCCGGCACGGGCGCAAGACCGGTGCCGGTGTCTACCGCTATGACGAGAAGGGCCTGCGCATCGCCGGCTCCGGTCTGAAAGCGAGCGTGCTGTGAACCGGCCCGAGGTCGTGATCGTCGGCGCGGTGCGCACGCCGGTCGGCAAATTCCGGGGCAGTCTGGCCCAGGTGCGGGCGGACCACCTCGGCGCGGTGGTCCTGAACGCACTCGTGAAGCGCACGGGTCTGGCCGCCGAGCAGGTGGACGATGTGGTGTTCGGCTGTGTCACCCAGATCGGCGAGCAGTCGGCCAACATCGCCCGCACGTCGCTGCTGGGCGCGGGCTGGCCGGTGTGCGTGCCGGGGCTGACGATCGACCGCAAGTGCGGCTCGGGCGAAGAGGCCGTGCATGTGGCCACCGGCCTGATCGCCTGCGGCGCGGCCGAGGTTGTCGTGGCCGGCGGCGCGGAGAACATGAGCCGCGTCCCGATGGGCAGCAACCGGGCGATCCACGGCGAGGCGTTTGGCTGGATGGCCGCCGAGCAGCACGAACTGACCGGCCAGGGCGAGGCGGCCGAGCGGCTGTGCGACCAGTGGCAACTGTCGCGGGCCACGCTGGACGCCTTTGCGGTCGAGAGCCACCGGCGTGCGGCGGCTGCCGCTGCGGCGGGCTGGTTCCGCGAAGAAACCGTGCCGGTGCCGGTGGCGCAGGTGCGCGAACGCGGCCTGGACGGCGAGCTTCCCCCGGACTTCACGGCCGACGAGACCATCCGCCCGGGAACGTCCACCGAACGACTGGCCACGCTCAAGACCAGTTTCCGCCCGGACGGTCGGTTGACCGCCGGCAACTCGTCCCAGATTTCCGATGGTGCGGCCGCGCTGCTGCTGATGTCGACCGACAAGGCGCAGTCGCTCGGGCTGCGGCCCCGCGCCCGCATCCGCGCAGTCACCACCGTCGGCTCCGACCCGACGCTGATGCTCACCGGCCCGATCGCCGCGACGCGCAAGGTGCTGGCGCAGGCCGGCCTGACGCTCGACGACATTGACCTGTTCGAGATCAACGAAGCGTTTGCCCCCGTGCCGCTGGTGTGGATGCACGAGATGGGCGTCTCGCACGAGCGGCTCAATGTCAATGGCGGCGCGATCGCGCTGGGGCACCCCCTCGGCGCCAGCGGGGCGCGGATCATGACTTCGATGCTCCACGAACTGGAGCGGCGCGGCGGGCGCTACGCCCTGCAGGCGATCTGCTGCGCTGGCGGCATGGGCACCG
>JBEEMX010000080.1:0-10283 GCA_041192465.1 Pseudomonadota bacterium
CCACAGGAAACTCAACCACCAAGCCAATGGCTCGCTGCGCAAGCCTGCGCTCTGCCTCCCCGCCCTGAAGGACGGGGCTTCTCGCGCTTTCTGGTGAAGCGAGGTCAGCGCGGGCGCCGCACAGGCGGGCGCAGCGGCGCCGGGTCGATGGGCGATTCGCGCAGCATCTGCAGAAAAGGCTCCAGCGCCACGACCGTGAACGGCAGGCGCTCGTGCATCGCCAGCAGCGAGGCATCGCTGCTCACCAGCACATGGGCCTGTCCGGCCATCGCCAGCTGCACGAAGGCCAGCCCCGCTGGCTCGGCTGCGGCTGGCAAGGTCACCGCCGGCACGCGGACCTTGAGCACATAGGGCAGGTATTCGCCGAGCATCTGCTGCTGCTCGGTCACGCTGAAGGCGAACTGGGCCTGACCCAGGTGGTGGGTCAGGTCCAGCAGCGTGTTGCGGCACACCATGGGTCGGCAGAAGCCGTGGCGCCATGCACGCCGCAGCCGCGCTGCCATCGGCCCGCCGAACACCATCGCCGAGACCACGATTGCAGTGTCGAGCACGACCCGCGGCGGGTGGCCGTTCAGATCCAGTGCGGGCACAGAGTTGAGGGAGGGGAAAGCGACGGACATGTGGTCGGGATGATCGCCGCCTGTTGGCTGCACCGGAACCCTTGCACGCCCTCCAGGCAGGGGGCGTGTGCGAACATGCCTGGGTTTTATCTGCATTTCAGGGCATTCATCACCATGGACATCCGCATGGATCAGGAACTGCCGGAAGGCGTGCGGCGCGTACGCGATGTGCTGGCCGGCCGCGGTCACCACCACGCTCCGACCTTGCTCGACGTGGCGGCCCGCACCGCACAGGAAGCCGCCGATGCGCTCGGCGTGCAGCTCGGGCAGATTGCCAAGAGCGTCATCTTCCGGCGGCGGGCGGATGAGGTCGCCGTGCTGGTCGTGACCTCGGGCGATCGCCGGGTGGACGAGCGTCTGGTGGCCGCGCGGGTGGGGCCGATCGGTCGCGCGGATGCCGGGTTCGTGAAGGCGCGGACCGGGTTCTCCATCGGTGGGGTCTCGCCCGTGGGGCACATCACCGCGCCGGTCGTGCTCATCGACCGGGAGCTGTTCCGCTTCGAGCGGATCTGGGCCGCGGCGGGACATCCCCATGCCGTGTTCCCGCTGGCCCCGGCGGAGCTGGTGGTGCTGACCGATGGTGCGCCCGTGGCCGATGTCACGCAGCTGTTGGCGGCACCTGCGTCGGTGGATCGGCCGAACAGCCCGTGCATCAACACCTGCCGCATCGATCCCGACACGGGTCATTGCATTGGCTGCGCCCGCACGATTCCGGAAATCACGGCGTGGTCCAAGCTGTCGGCCGCTGAGCGTGAACCAATCTGGTTGGCGCTGCCAAGTCGCCGATCCGCCACGAAAATTGACATCCATCACGGGCAGGATTAACCCTAGCTCAGTGATCTATTCCCTTCATTTCCCGCATCATGAAATGAAGGGTGCGGGTTGTTGTTGATTCTGTAAGGTTGTGTTGGTTATCTGTCAGGGAATGGTCAGAGGTCGGTTCGACAGTGAACCCATGCGCCGTGGTCGCGGCGCTGATTTTCTGGTCGAGGAGACAAACACATGTCCAGCATTCCCGCGAACGCTCGGGCCACCAATTCGCCGATGACGGCAGAGGAGCGGAAGGTCATCTTCGCTTCCTCGCTCGGCACGGTCTTCGAGTGGTACGACTTCTACCTGTACGGATCGCTCGCTGCGATCATCGCCAAGCAGTTCTTCAGCGGTCTGGATCCGTCCGCCGCGTTCATTTTTGCGCTGCTTGCGTTTGCGGCCGGCTTCATCGTGCGCCCGTTCGGCGCGCTGGTGTTCGGCCGCCTCGGTGACATGATCGGCCGGAAGTACACCTTCCTGGTCACCATCATGATCATGGGCCTGGCGACGTTCATCGTCGGTATCCTGCCCAACTATGCCTCGATCGGTGTCGCTGCTCCGGTGATCCTGATCTCGCTGCGCATGCTGCAGGGCCTGGCGCTCGGCGGCGAGTACGGTGGTGCTGCCACGTACGTGGCCGAACACGCCCCGCACGGCCGCCGCGGCGCCTACACCGCGTGGATCCAGACCACCGCAACGTTGGGCCTGTTCCTGTCGCTGATGGTCATCCTGGGCACCCGCACGCTCATCGGCGAAGAAGCCTTCGGCGACTGGGGCTGGCGCGTGCCGTTCATCGTGTCGATCTTCCTGCTGGCCGTCAGCGTGTGGATCCGCCTGTCGATGAACGAATCGCCCGCTTTCAAGAAAATGAAGGAAGAGGGCAAGACCTCCAAGGCCCCGCTGACCGAGTCCTTCGGCCAGTGGAAGAACCTGAAGATCGTGCTGCTGGCCCTGTTCGGTCTGGTCGCCGGTCAGGCGGTCGTCTGGTACACCGGTCAGTTCTACGCGCTGTTCTTCCTGACCAGCGTCCTGAAGGTGGATGGCCCCACCGCCAACATCCTGGTGGCGGCGTCGCTGGTGATCGGCACGCCGTTCTTCGTCGTCTTCGGCACGCTGTCGGACAAGATCGGCCGCAAGCCGATCATCATGGCCGGCCTGCTGCTGGCGATGCTGACCTTCTTCCCGCTGTTCAAGTCGCTGACCGAAGCCGCCAACCCGGACCTGGCCAAGGCGCAAGCCACCGCCCAGATCTCCGTGAAGGCAGACCCGGCCACCTGCTCGTTCCAGGGCAGCCCGATCGCACGTGAAGTGGACTTCACCAACCCCTGCGACATCGCCAAGCGTTCCCTGGCCCAGAACTCGGCCAGCTACACGAACGAAGCAGTGGCTGCCGGCACGGCAACGACCATCAAGATCGGCGACAAGGAAATCGTGCCCCCGACCGGCGTGCTGCTGGCCGGTGGTCACAAGTTCGACGAAACCTCGGGCAAGGCGATTGCCGCGTTCAAGAAGGAAGTCGCTGCTGCGCTGAAAGAAGCCGGCTACCCGGCCAAGGCGGATCCGGCCAAGATCGACAAGGTCAAGATCATCATGATCCTGTCGGTTCTGGTGATCTACGTGACCATGGTCTACGGCCCGATCGCCGCCATGCTGGTGGAAATGTTCCCGACCCGCATCCGCTACACCTCGATGTCGCTGCCGTATCACATCGGCAACGGCTGGTTCGGTGGCCTGATGCCGACGATCGCCTTCGCGATGGTCGCCCAGAACGGCAACATGTACTACGGCCTGTGGTACCCCATCACGATCGCCGCCATCACCTTCGTGGTCGGCATGCTGTTCGTGAAGGAAACCAAGGACACCGACATCTACGCCGGTGACTGACCGACTGACATCGGCTGAAGTTCGGCTGATGTGACAAGGCGCCCCGCGAGGGGCGCCTTGTTCGTTTGTCGGGCAGACCTCACCCTGTTCTTACCCACTCCCAAGGAGTTGACACCATGTGGAAAATTGTTCTGGCCTTCATCGCCTTCGCCGCCCTCGCCATGTTCATCCTGATGAAGAGCGGTGGTGACATCGACATGAGCGGCGAGAAGCATGGCACCGAAAGCGCCGAACCCGCCGCCAGCGCCGTGGCACCTGCCGCCAGCGCAGCCGCGTCGGCCGCATCGAACTGAACCGCGGGGACGGGAGCCCTCAGGCTTCGATCAGTCCCCAGCGCAGCGCCAGCAGCGTCAGCTCCGCCTGGTTGGCCGCTTCGAGCTTCTGCTTGACGTGGTACAGGTGGGTGCCGACGGTGCTGGCCGAGAGGTTCAGGTCGCCGGCGATGTCCTGCACCGAGCGGCCGCGGGCAAGCTGCACGAACACCTCGAATTCACGCGAGGACAGCCGATCGGCCGGATTGGCACTGCCGTCGATCGCGGCCAGCGCGAGCTGGCGGGCGATGTCCGCATCCAGCCAGCGCCGCCCGGCTGCCAAGGCGCGGATCGCTTCCGGCAGGTTTTCCGGCGCGCTCCGCTTGGAGAGAAATCCCATCGCTCCCGCATCCAGCGCCCGCCGCGCGTGGGCGCTGTCATCGTGTGCCGACAGCATCAGCAATCGGAGCTGCCCGCCGCGCGCCCGCAGCCGCCGCAGTGTCTCCAGCCCGCCCATGCCCGGCATCGAGATGTCGAGCACCACCACGTCCGGCGCGGCTGCCGCCACGGTCAGCAATGCTTGCTCGCCGCTGTCCGCCTCGCCCGTTACCTGCAGATCGGGGCATTCGGCCAGCAGCATGCGGAATCCCATGCGCACCAGCGCGTGGTCATCGACCAGCATCACGCGGATCATGTCGTGTCTCCTTGGTCATGGTGCAGCGGCAGCCAGGCTTGCACACGGGTGCCGCCTTCGGGGCGGCGTTGCACGCTGAGCCGTCCGCCCAGCGTGGCCGCCCGTTCGCGCAAGCCGCGCAGTCCGTAGTGGCCGCGGCGCGCCCAGTCGTCGGGCAAGCCGGTGCCGTCGTCCTCGACCGTGAGTTGCAGCGCGGTCGGATCGGCTTCGGCGCAGATCCGCACCCGCGTGCCACCGCTGTGGCGCAGTGCGTTGGTCAGCGCCTCCTGAGCGACGCGATAGGCGGCGCGGGCGGGCTCGACGGGCAGCGACTGGCTCTGCTCCAGACCGCTCAGTTGCAGCTCCAGTGCCATGTCGCCATAGCGGCTGCGCGAGGCGTCGATCAGTTCGGTCAGCGCGTCGGCCAGCCCCAGGTCGTCGAGGGCCGGCGGGGCCAGCCGCGGAATCAGGCCGTGCATCGCCTCGTAGAGCCGTGCGGCCTCCTCGGCGATCATCGCGGTCGCCTGTGCGCTGGTGGGATCACGGTCACCCAGCCGGGTCTGCACGGTGCGGGCCAGGGTGCGGATCGCGGTGACGGATTGGGCGAACTCGTCGTGCAGCTCGCGGGCGATGGCACGCCGCTCGGCCTCGGTGTGTGCCTCCAGGCGGCGGGCGAATTCGCGGCTTTCCAGCAGGGTCCGCTCGGCCTCGAAGGCCCGGATGCGGGCCTCGATCTCCGCCTCGATGGCCTCGGCCAGCCGGTTCACGGCCTGACCGATCACCGCCGCTTCGCGTCCTGGCAGCGCAGGCAGCCGTGCGGTGTATTCGCCTTGCTGCAGCCGGGCCAGCCCGTGGACGATGGTCGGCAGCGGCCGGAGCGCCCGCCCGACCCCCCAGAACACGGCCAGATTGAGCAGCAGGAGCACAGCCGCTCCCGTGCCGGCCAGCACGACGAACTCGTCCCATCCGTCCAGCACGGAGCGCGAAGGCTCGGTCTGCAAGGTCAGCCGTCCGCCCGACATCTGGATCACCTGGTGTTCCAGCGCGGGCGAGACCAGCGCGCTGTACCACGCCGGGGCGTAGCGGCCTTGTTTGTAGGTGGCTGGTGGTGAGGTGAACAGCACCCGCCCATCCTCCGACTCGAAACGGATGTCGTTGGCTCGGACCCGGCCGAGTTGCGACAGGAACTGCACCAGCGCCTGCGGCCCCGCGCTGGCGTAGACCCAGCTCACCCGCTGCAGCAACTGCGCGGCCACCCGGTTGCCGGCGGTGATCTCCTCGCGCACGCTGCGCCGCGTGGCGTCGAGCTGGAGCGCGATGACGGCCACGACGAACACCCCCATCAGCGCGGCGACGATCAGGTGGATCTGCAGACGCAGGCTCGGGCTGCGCGGACTCGGTACGGGGAAGGACATGGTGCGGATTGTCGGTGCCGCGCCGTTCTGTGCAAGCGGGTGCGTGCCTTTCATGAAAATCATGAGGCCCGGTTCATCCCTGTGGCGACGACAGCCGCGGCGGACACCACGACACTGCAGGCTCCAACCCGCAACCGACCCCCTTGAAGGAGTTCCCCGATGACCTGGCAAACCCCCACCGCCTGCGACTTCCGTTTCGGTTTCGAAATCACGATGTACGTCGCCGCCCGCTGAGGACGTGTCGATGAAACTGCGGGTGCTCGGCTCGGCCGCAGGTGGCGGTTTCCCCCAGTGGAACTGCAACTGCGTGCAATGCACCGCCGTCCGGGCGGGATCTCCCAGCCACCGCGCCCGCACCCAGTCGTCCGTCGCCGTCGGCGGCCCGGACGACTGGCTGCTGGTCAACGCCTCTCCCGACATCCTCACCCAGTTGCAGCGCAGCCCCGCGCTGCAGCCGGCGCGTGCCGTGCGCGACACGGGCATCGCGGCGGTGCTGCTCTGCGATGGGCAGGTCGATCACAGCACCGGCCTGTACATGCTGCGCGAGCGCGGCGCCCCGCTGCCACTGTGGACAACGCGGCCCGCCTTCGACGACCTGAGCATCGGCAACCCGATCCTGCGCGTGCTGTCGCACTACTGCGGCGTGGCGTGGAACGAACTGCCGATCGACGGCACCGCCTTCACCCTCCCTGGCGTGCCCGGCCTGCGCCTCACCGCGCTGCCGCTCGACAGCAAACCTGCGCCGTATTCGCCCCACCGCGAGTCCCCCGTCCCCGGCGACAACATCGGCCTCGTGTTCGAGAACGTCGCCACCGGCCGCCGCGTGTTCTACGCCCCCGGCCTCGGCGAGATCAGCCCGGCTGTCTGGGAAGCGATGTCCACCGCCGACGTGGTGCTGGTGGACGGCACCTTCTGGACCGACGACGAGATGATCCGCCTCGGCTTCTCGAAGAAGACCGCCCGCGACATCGGCCACCTGCCGCAGTCCGGCGTCGGCGGGATGCTCGACTGGCTGGCCCGGCTGCCGGCGACGACGCGCAAGCTGCTCATCCACATCAACAACACCAACCCGATCCTCGACGAAGCTTCGCCCGAGCGGCGGGTGGTCGAGGCGGCTGGCGTCGAGGTCAGCTTCGACGGGCTGGAGATCGAGTTTTGACGATGACCCCGACGACGATGCCCGCCATGTCGCCCTTTGAAGCCCGCCTGCGCGAGCAGGGCAAGAGCTACCACATCCACCACCCGTTCAACGTCATGCTGAACACGGGCAAGGCCACGCCCGAGCAGGTGCGCGGCTGGGTGGCGAACCGCTTCTGCTACCAGACGGCGATCCCCGTGAAGGACGCGGCCGTGCTGTCGAACTGTCCTGACCGGCTGGTGCGGCGGGAGTGGATTCAACGCATCCTCGACCACGACGGCTTCGAGATCACCGGGACGGATGGCGCGACGGTGCGCGACCCTGGCGGCATCGAGGCGTGGCTGCGGCTCGGCGATGCGGTCGGGCTGACGCGGGAGGAAGTGCTTGATGGGCGGCACGTCATCCCGGCGGTGCGCTTCGCGGTGGATGCGTATGTGAACTTCGCGCGCCGGGCGCCGTGGCAAGAGGCGGTGTGCTCGTCGCTGACCGAGCTGTTCGCGCCCGAGATCCACAAGCAGCGGCTGGCGACCTGGCCCGCGCACTACGGCTGGATCGACCCCGCCGGGCTGGCCTATTTCCGCAACCGCGTCAGCCAGGCGCGACGCGACGTGGAGCAGGGGCTGGCCGTCACGCTCGACCATTTCCGCACGCCGGAGCAACAGGACCGCGCCGTGCAGATCCTGCGCTTCAAGCTCGACATCCTGTGGGCGATGAACGACGCGATGGCGCTGCGTTACGGAGTGAACGTGTGAGCGCCGCCATGCCCCGCGTGGCCCGCGGCTTCCGGCTGCAATGGGAAGAGGTGCAGGGCTGCCACGTCCTGCTCTACCCCGAAGGCATGGTCAAGCTCAACCGCAGCGCAGGCGAGATCCTGACACGCTGCACCGGCACGGCCACCGTCGCCGAGATCGTGGCGGACCTGGAAACCGCGTTCGGCGCCGCGAACCTGCAAGGCGATGTCGACAGCTTCCTCGACATGGCGCGTCAGCAACGCTGGGTGGACGCGGCATGACCACGCCGGCGATCGGCCCACCGCTGTGGCTGCTGGCGGAAGTCACCTACCGCTGCCCGCTGCACTGCGTGTTCTGCTTCAACCCGGTCGATTTCGCGAAGACCGAGCGGGCGGATGAACTCCCCACCGCCGACTGGCTGCGCGTGCTGCGCGAGGCGCGGGCGCTCGGGGCGGTGCAGTGCGGTTTCTCGGGCGGCGAGCCGCTGATGCGCGATGACCTGGAGGAGCTGATCGCCGAGGCGCACCGGCTGGGTTACTACACCAACCTGCTCACCTCCGGCGTCGGCCTGACGCAGGCGCGGGCGCAGGCGCTGAAGGCCGCCGGACTCGACCATGTGCAGCTCAGTTTCCAGGACTCGACCCGCGAGCTGAACGACTTCCTCAGCCACACCAAGACCTTCCAGCTCAAGCAGGAGGTCGGCGAGACCATCAAGGCGCTGGGCTGGCCGATGGTGATGAACGTGGTGATCCACCGCCTCAACATCGACCACATCGACCGCATCATCGCGATGGCCGATGCGCTCGGCGCCGAGTACCTGGAGCTGGCGAACGCGCAGTACTACTCCTGGGCACACCTGAACCGCGACCACCTGCTGCCGACGAGCGAGCAGATCCGCCGCGCCGAGGCCGTCACCGACGCATGGCGCGTCAAGGTGGCTGACCGGATGAAGCTGTTCTTCGTCGCCCCGGACTACCACGAGGGCAAGCCGAAGAAGTGCATGAACGGCTGGGGCAACATCTTCCTGACCATTTCGCCGGACGGCACCGCGCTGCCCTGCCACACGGCAAAGATGCTGCCCGGCCTCGCCTTCCCGAACGTGCGCGAACACGACATCCGCTCGATCTGGCAGGACAGCGAGGGCTTCAACCGCTACCGGGGCACGGGCTGGATGAAGGGGCCGTGTGTCACCTGTCCGGACAAGGAGAAGGATCTCGGCGGTTGCCGCTGTCAGGCGTTTTTGCTGGCAGGGGATGCGGCTGCCGCCGATCCGGTGTGCCCGAAGAGCGAGCGGTATGGGGTCGTGCAGGCGGCGGTGGCGGCGGCGGATGCGGGGGTGGTGCCGGCGCGTCCGCTGGTGTTCCGCGATCCGAAGCAGTCGCTGGCGCGCTTGACGCAGATCAAGCCAGGGCAGGGGATCGACGCCTAGAGTGGGCTTGCCACTCGCAAAGGAGCGATCATGTTCAAGCACCTCTTTGTTCCGGTTGATGGGTCCGCACTGTCGGTTCGTGCCATGGACGCGAGCATCAAGCTGGCGCAATCGCTGGGCGCGTCCATCACTGGTTTCGTGGCTGAGCCGGACATCCCGCTGTCTGCCGTCAGTTCCAGCCCGGCCGTGTTCGTGCAGCAGATCGAGGCCCACGAAACCCGAACGGATGCCCACGCCCACACCGTCCTCCACACCTTTGCTGACCGTGCGACAGCGGCTGGCGTGCCGTTCGCCAGCGAGTACCGCCGCAGCGACCAGACCGACTCGGTGATCGCCGAGGTGGCCGACATCGTGAAGGCCGACCTGATCGTGATGGTCACGCATGGTCGGGGGGCGTTCAGCGAACTGCTGTTCGGCTCGCACACCAAGAGCGTCATTTCGCGCACGAAGGTGCCAGTGCTGGTGCTGCACTGACGGCGCAGGTCACGCGAGTCCGGCGCTGTCGAGCGCCAGCATGAACAGTGCTGCCCGCGCCCGACTGGCGCCAACGTAGAGCCACTCCGGATGCTGGCCAGCCTTGTGGTCCAGCCCGGCCAGGATCACCACATCCGCCTCCAGTCCCTTGAAGCCCTGGATCGTGCCGATGCGGACCTGCCCCGGCACGGCGTTGACCACGTCGAGGTTGAGCACCACCTCGTCCAGCCCCGCCGCCCAGCCCGCGGTGGTGTTGGTGTGGCGGTACGGGGCGAGGATGACGACCTGCTCCGGCCGCAGACCGTCGCGCTTCAGCAGCGTGCGCAGCACCTGCCGCAACTGGCCTGCCATCTCGGCGAAGTCGCGGCTGAGCTGTGTCTGCGGCGCCGGGCCGTGTTCGACGCGGAACTCGGTCGGCACCACGCATTGCCCGAGCAAGGCCGCCCGCTCGCCGATGGGGCGGGCGTTGCGCAGGTTCGCCTCCAGTACCAGCGGCGCGGCGGCAAACGGCGGCTCCCACTGCGCCTGCGCCCGGAACACCGACTGCCGGCGGTCGAAGAAGCAGTACCACGCGAAGTCCGGCGCCCCCAGCGTCTCCAGTGCCACCCACCACGTCGGCGAGAAATCGGCCGCCTCGTCCACGATCAGCGTGTCGAAGCGGAGACCGAGCAACTCGGCCGCATTCAGCAGCAGCTCGGCGCAGTCCTCGTTGAAGAACTGGCGCCGCGCCGCGTCGTCGGCCGGCACGTTGAAGCCCAGCCCGGATTGCTCCGCCAGCAGCTTCACCAGCTCGTGGAAGTTGCACACCGTCAGGCCCGGCACGCCGTCGAGCTGCGCCGACAGGTGCGACGCCAGCGC
>JBEEMX010000081.1:0-10109 GCA_041192465.1 Pseudomonadota bacterium
CAGCAGCATCACCATGATGGACAGCAGCATGGCGGCGCGGTCCAGCACACGCCCATGGGCAAAGTGGGCCGTCAGGAAGGTGGCGACGGCCAGCAGCGGCTCCAGCAGCGCGGCGGTGAAAACGGGGATGGAGGGAGGTGGCGCTGAAAAGGGCAGCGCGTTGGTTGAGCTGTTCAGGTGCAGTCCTTCCGGACGGTACTGAACGCGGCCAACGATGTTATGGATCTGTGCGTCGGTTGGCATCGGTTTTTCCCCCTGCTGTTTCTTTGACTCATGCGCCCAGAAGTGTGCTTGACGTTCCGGTCAGTGTGATATTAACTTCCCCACATTGAGCAGCTTTGTTTCATTTTTTCGCTGCATTGTTTTCAGGTCCGCCCCTGTCGCCATCGTAAACAAGGGCTGCGTCCGCGCGCTAGCCGCGAATGCGGGGTTCTGCGGGAAATGACCGGTACCAGTTGGTTTCTGTGCGGGTCGGACACAATCGCCGGTGAACCGAATCCTCACCAGTCCCCGCATGCACCCCACCATGTCCACGTCTTCTCCCACTGTCGCGGTCCTCGGCGTCGGCTATGTCGGCCTGCCGCTGGTGGTCGAGTTCGGCCAGCACCTGCCCACCATCGGCTTCGACATCTCGGCCGACAAGATCGCCCGCTGCCAGGCGGGCACCGATCCGTCACGGGAGATCCCCGACGCCGACATGGCGCGCGCCATTCACGCCCGCTACACCTGCGACCCGGTGATGTTGCGCGAGGCGGATTTCATCGTCGTGGCCGTGCCGACGCCCGTGGACGCGGCCCGCATCCCGGATTTCGGGCCGCTGCTGGGCGCCTGCCGCACCATCGGGCCGAACCTGAAGCTGGGCGCAGTGGTGGTGTTCGAGTCCACGGTCTACCCCGGCGCGACCGAAGAAATTTGCATTCCAGAACTGGAGCGCGTCTCCGGGCTGGTCTGGCAGCGCGATTTCTTCGTCGGCTACAGCCCTGAGCGCATCAACCCCGGTGACCGCGAACACCGCCTGACCAACGTCATCAAGGTGGTGGCGGGTGACTCGCCGGCGACGCTGGAGAAGGTGGCGGCGCTCTACCTGACCGTGGTGGAGCCGGGCGTCCACCGCTGCAGCAGCATCAAGGCCGCCGAAGCCTGCAAGGTGATCGAGAACACCCAGCGCGACCTGAACATCGCGCTGATGAACGAGCTGTCGATCATCTTCGACAAGATCGGCATCGACACCACCGAGGTGCTGGAGGCGGCGGGGACGAAGTGGAACTTCCTGCCGTTCCGCCCGGGGCTGGTGGGCGGGCACTGCATCGGCGTCGATCCCTATTACCTGACGCACAAGGCGGAGATGCTCGGCTACCACCCGCAGGTGATCCTGGCGGGCCGGCGCATCAACGACGGCATGGGCAAGTACATCGCCGAGCAGACCGTCAAGCAGATGATCGCCGCAGGCAGCTACATCAAGGGCGCGCGGGTCAACGTGCTGGGGCTGACCTTCAAGGAGAACTGCGCCGACCTGCGCAACAGCAAGGTGGTGGACATCATCCAGGAGCTGCGCAGCTACGGCGTCGAGGTCTTCGTCCACGACCCGGAGGCGGACGCGGACGAGGCGATGCACGAATACGGCGTGCGCCTGCTGGGCTGGGAGGAACTGCCGCGCGCGGATGCCGTGGTGGCGGCCGTGGCGCACCGGCGGTTCCGCACGCTGGGCGCGGACGATCTGGCGCGCAAGCTGGTCAAGGGGGGTTGCGTGATCGACGTGAAATCGGCGTTTGACGCACCGGCGCTCACGGCGGCAGGGATGCGCGTATGGCGGCTCTGATCCACCACGGCGCACGCCGGCTGGGCGCTGACGGCGGGCGCGACGAGTCGGCCTGCCTCGCCGAAGAAGTCCCTGTCGCCCTGGTCTACAACGGCATCTCCCACGCCGTGATGCTCGCCACGCCGCAGGATCTGGAGGACTTCGCGCTCGGCTTCTCGCTGTCCGAAGGGATCATCGACAGCCCCGAAGACCTGCTCGACTGCGAGACCACGCCCAGCGACCTGAGCGTGTCCGAGTCGTTGGCGGGCGTGCCGGAACAGGGGCTGTCGCTGGAGCTGAAGGTGACGCTGCGCTGCTTCATGCGCCTGAAGGAGCGCCGCCGCACGCTGGCCGGGCGCACCGGCTGCGGGCTGTGCGGCACCGAAAGTCTGGCCGAAGCGATCCGCCCGGTGCGGCGCGAGGTGGCGCCGGTCGTGGTGGCTGCTGCCGCGCTGGCCCGTGCGATGGCCGAGATGCCCGCGCACCAGACACTGTCGCAGGCGACGGGCGCGACACACGCCGCGGCGTGGTGCGGGCTGGACGGCGCCGTGCGGCTGGTGCGCGAGGACGTGGGCCGCCACAACGCGCTCGACAAGCTCATCGGTGCCATGGCGCTGGCCGAGGTCGATCCGGCCGATGGCTTCATCGCCGTGACCAGCCGCGCCAGTTACGAGATGGTCTTCAAGACGGCGAGCGCGGGCGTGGGCTTGCTCGCGGCCGTGTCCGCGCCGACCGGGCTGGCGGTGCGCACGGCCGAGGCGGCGGGCATGACGCTGGCCGGCTTCGTGCGCGGCGACCGGGCCACGCTCTACAGCCACCCCGAGCGGGTGACCTGAGCCGGCCTCACGCCCGTCAAGCCCAGGTGACTTCGCTGGCGAACAGGTAGCCCGCGCCATAGACGGTGCGGATCAGCTTCGGGTTCTGGGCATCGACTTCGAGCTTGCGGCGCAGGCGCGAGATGCGCACGTCGATGCTGCGGTCCAGCGGCGAGAGGTCCGGGTCGCCGCAGATCTGCTCGCGCGCCAGGATGCGGTTCGGGCGCTGCAGGAAGGTGCAGAGCAGCTTGGCCTCGCCTGAGCTGAGGGTCCATTCCTGCTGGCCGTTGCCGCGCAGGGTGTTGGTGTCGGGATGGAAGACCCAGCCGCTGAAATGCGCTTCGGCCGGGCGGCGTTCTTCGTGGGGCACGCTGGCGGCGCCACCGCGTCGGCGCAGGATGCTGCGCACGCGGGCCACCAGCTCGCGCGGCTCGAAGGGCTTGGTGACGTAGTCGTCCGCGCCCAGCTCCAGCCCCATCACCCGGTCGCCGAGGTAGGCGCGGCCGGTGAGGATCAGCAGGCCGCAGTCGTGGCGGCGCTGGAGTTCCTGCACCAGGTCCATGCCGTCGGCGTCGGGCAGGCCGAGGTCGATGATGCAAAGGTCCGGCTTGCCGACACGCAGTTGCTGGCGCAGCTCCGCCGCGTTGCGGCAGATGGTGGTGTCGAAGCCGAAGTCGCGCAGCACGGTGTTCAGCAGCCGGGCGACCTCCGGGTTGTCTTCGACGATGTAGATGCGCGCGTTCATGGTCGGGTGTTCACGGGGAGTCGAGCTGGTCGAGCGCGTCACCCAGCTCGCTGCTCGAAAACGGTTTGCGCAGCAACGGCCACGGCGCCGGTCGCTCGTCGGCATAACCGCTGATGAGCAGCTTGTGCGTGCCAGGGTGGCTCAGGCTGGCGCGCTGGCACAGCTCGCGGCCGTCGATCGGGCCGGGCATGACGATGTCGGAAATCAGCAGACCGATGTCGGGCACCGTCTGCAGCAGCTTGAGCGCCTCGCCGCCGCTGCCGGCTTCGATCACCGGGTAGCCCATGCCGACGAGCTGCAGCCGGATGACACGGCGCAGTTCGCCGTTGTCCTCGACCAGCAGCACCAGCGGCCGGCGTGGTGTGGGGGGGACAAAACCTGGTGGGTCGGCGAGTCGGTGCGTGGGGATGGCGCTGTCGGTCTGGGGCAGGACCAGACGGACGACGGTGCCCTGGCCGGGGCGGCTGTGCAGGCCCACACCGCCACCGGATTGCTTGGCAAACCCGTAGACCATCGACAAGCCCAGCCCGCTGCCACTGCCGAAGCGTTTGGTGGTGAAGAAGGGTTCGAATACCCGGGCCTGGGTGGCGCTGTCCATGCCGATGCCGGTGTCCGACACGGTGATCTGCACGTAGTCGCCCGGCGCGACCTCGACTGCGGCGGCGGCCCGCGGGTCGAGGCAGACGGGGCGGGCCTCGATGCGCAGCTCGCCACCGTCGGGCATTGCGTCCCGGGCGTTGAGGGCCAGATTGACCAGTGCATTCTCCAATTGGTGGGCATCGGTCCAGGCCAGCACCGGGGCGCCACCGGCTGCCGCCGTGACCACGCGCACGGTGTCCGGCAACGAGCGGCGCAGCAGTTGCACCGCGTCGCTGATGAGGGTGTCCACCTCGACAGGGGCCGCCACGAGTGGCTGCTGGCGCGCGAAGGCCAGCAGGCGGCGGATCAGGGTCGCGCCGCTGTGGGCGGCCTTCAGGGCCGGGGTGAGGAATTCGGCCAGATCCGGATCGTCGGGGTGGCGGTCGCGCAGGGCGGCCAGATTGCCGATCATCACCGCGAGCATGTTGTTGAAGTCGTGCGCGAGACCGCCGGTGAGCTGGACCACGGCTTCCATCTTCTGGGTGTGGGCGTGGGTGGCCTGCGCGGCCTTGAGCTGGTCGTTGCTGCGCTGCAGTTCGGCCGTGCGTTCGGTGACACGGTGCTCCAGCTCGGTGTTCTGCTCGCGGATGAGCTGCTCGTAGCGGCGCTGGGCGGTGATGTCGGTGTAGAGCGTGACGAAGCCGTCGTGCGGCAGTGGCTCGCCGCGCACCGCCAGGATCTGGCCGTTGGGCCGGTGGCGCTCGGTGGCGTGTGACTGGAAGGCACGGGCCTTGTGCAGCCGCTCGGCCACCAGCACATCGACTGCGCCGGGGCCGTATTCCCCTCGCTCGGCGTTGAAGCGGATGAACGACTCGAAGGGCGAGCCGACATGGGCCAGCGCGGGCGGGAAATCCAGCAGGCGCAGGAACGCCTGGTTCCAGGCCACCATGCGCAGGTCGGCGTCGAACACCGTGATGCCCTGGTCCAGCAGGTCGAGCCCCGCCTGCAGCAGCTCGTGGCGCTGCTGTTCGCGCAGGGAATCGGGGGTGTCGGCAGGGTGCATGCGGACCATTCTAGGAGCCGCTGCAAGCCCGGCGTCAGGACGCAAACATTCGATACATTCGCTCCGAGGTGCTGCAAAAGTCACATCCGATCATCGGATTCCGATCGATGGAGACGCCGAGACATGCACATGCGAGCGAATGCCTATGACCAGGGCCTGGAGCGCAACAGCGCCAACCATGTCGCCCTGAGCCCGCTGAGTTTTCTGGAACGCACGGCGCACATCTATCCGAACCGGGTCGCCGTGGTCCATGGCGCGCTGCGCCAGACCTGGGGCCAGACCTACACCCGCTGCCGCCAGCTCGCCAGCGCGCTGCAGCGCCGCGGCGTGCAGGTCGGCGACACGGTGGCGGCGATGCTGCCGAACACGCCGGCGATGGTCGAGTGCCACTTTGGTGTGCCGATGTCGGGTGCCGTGCTCAACACGCTCAACACCCGGCTCGACGCCGAGGCGATCGCCTTCCAGCTCGACCACGCCGAAGCCAGGGTGCTGTTCACCGACCGCGAGTTTTCGTCCACCGTCAAGCGGGCGCTGGCGCTGATGACCGGCCCCAAGCCGCTGGTGATCGACGTGGCGGACGCCGAATACGACGCGGGCGTGTTCCTCGGCGAGAAGGAATACGACGAGTTCCTGAAGGAAGGCGACCCCGAATTCGCCTGGTCGCTGCCCGGCGACGAGTGGGACGCCATCGCCCTGAACTACACCAGCGGCACCACCGGCAACCCCAAGGGCGTCGTCACGCACCACCGCGGCGCCTACCTGAACGCGGTGTCGAACGTGGTGACCTGGGCCATGCCGCGCCACGCGACCTACCTGTGGACGCTGCCGATGTTCCACTGCAACGGCTGGTGCTTCCCGTGGACGATGGCGTTGCAGGCCGGCACCAGCGTCTGCCTGCGCCGGATTGATCCGACGCTGATCTTCCCGCTGATCCGCGAGCACCACGTCACCCACCTGTGCGGCGCGCCGATCGTCTACGGGCTGCTGATCAACGCGTCCGAGTCGCTGCGCGCCGGCATCACGCACACGGTGAACGGCCTGATTGCCGGGGCGGCACCGCCGGCCGCGATCATCGAAGGCTGCGAGCGCATCGGCTTCGACATCACCCACGTCTACGGCCTGACCGAGGTCTACGGCCCGGCGGCGGTCTGCGCCAAGCAGGAAGCGTGGGCGGATCTGCCGATCGGCGAACGCGCCCGGCTGAATGCGCGCCAGGGCGTGGCGCACGCGATGCAGGAAGCGATCGCCGTGCTCGACCCCGAGACGCTGCAGCCCGTGCCGGCCGACGGCGAGACGATGGGCGAAATCTTCTTCCGCGGCAACGTCGTCATGAAGGGCTACTTGAAGAACCCCGAGGCGACCGCCGAAGCCTTCCGCGGCGGCTGGTTCCACACCGGCGACCTGGCCGTGATGGACCCGGACGGCTACGTGAAGATCAAGGACCGCAGCAAGGACATCATCATCTCCGGCGGCGAGAACATCTCCAGCGTCGAGGTGGAAGAGGTGCTCTACCGCCACCCGGCCGTGCTGGTGGCCGCTGTGGTCGCGGCGCCGGACCCGAAGTGGGGCGAGGTGCCGTGCGCCTTCCTGGAAGTGCGCGAAGGCTCGGAGGTGACCGAGGCCGAGATCATCGAACACTGCCGCCTCGGCATGGCGCGTTTCAAGGTGCCCAAGCGGGTGGTCTTCGGCGTCCTGCCGAAAACGTCCACCGGCAAGATCCAGAAGTTCATGCTGCGCGAGCAGATGAAGTCGGCTTCGGCCATCGGTTGAGGAGCGCGGCATGTCATCCGACTTCATCCTGCAGACCGTCGGTCTGACCAAGGAATTCAAGGGCTTCGCCGCCGTGCAGGACGTGAACCTGAACGTGCAGCGCGGCCACATCCACGCGCTGATCGGCCCCAACGGTGCCGGCAAGACGACGGTCTTCAACCTGCTGACCAAGTTCCTGCAGCCCACCCGCGGCACGATCACCTTCAACGGCATCGACATCAGCCGCGAAGAGCCGGCGCAGATCGCCCGCCGCGGCGTGATCCGCTCGTTCCAGATCTCGGCGACGTTTCCGCACCTGACGGTGCTGGAGAACGTGCGCGTGGCGCTGCAGCGCAAGGTGGGCAACTCGTTCCACTTCTGGAAGTCCGAGAACACCCTGAATTCGCTCAACGACCGGGCGGTCGAGCTGCTGGAGTCGGTGGACCTGGGCGAGTACGTCAACACCGTCACCGCCGAGATGCCCTACGGCCGCAAGCGGGCGCTGGAGATCGCCACCACGCTGGCGCTGGACCCGGAGCTGATGCTGCTGGACGAGCCGACGCAGGGCATGGGCCACGAGGACGTGGACCGCATCGCCGCGCTGATCCGCAAGGTCTCGAAGAGCCGCACCATCCTGATGGTCGAGCACAACCTGTCGGTGGTCGAGACGCTGTGCGACCGCATCACCGTGCTGCAGCGCGGGCAGATCCTGGCGGAAGGACCGTACGCGGTCGTGTCCAAGGATCCCCGCGTCCTCGAAGCCTACGTCGGAGTCGAAGCATGACGGCCATCCCCTCGGGCGCCAGCGCCTTCACGCCCGGTGGCGAGCTGCTGCGCATCACCGACCTGCACGCCTTCTACGGCGAGTCGCACATCCTGCACGGCATCGACCTGACCGTGAACCGGGGCGAGCTGGTCACGCTGCTCGGCCGCAACGGCGCCGGGCGCAGCACGACGATGAAGTCCATCCTCGGGCTGGTCGGCCGCCGCACCGGCAAGATCATGTTCAACGGCACCGACATCACCGCGATGGCGCCGCACCGCATCGCCCGGCTCGGCATCGGTTTCTGCCCCGAAGAGCGCGGCATCTTCTCCGGCCTGACCACCGAGGAAAACCTGATGCTGCCGCCGCAGGTCGCCTCGGGCGGCATGACGCTCGACGAGATCTACACGCTGTTCCCCAACCTGCACGAGCGCCGCCACAGTCCCGGCATGCGGCTGTCGGGTGGCGAGCAGCAGATGCTGGCGATGGCCCGCATCCTGCGCACCGGCGCCAAGCTGCTGCTGCTCGACGAGATCACCGAGGGCCTGGCGCCGGTGATCGTCAAGAAGCTCGGCGAGGTGCTGCGGCTGCTGAAGTCACGCGGCTACACGATCCTGCTGATCGAACAGAACTTCCGCTTCGCCGCGCCGCTGGCCGACCGGCACATCGTGCTGGAGCACGGCGCCATCGTCGCGACCGTGACCAAGGAAGAGCTGCCTTCGCGCACCGAGATGCTGCACCAGATGCTCGGCGTCTGACCCCGAAACACCACGATCCCCTTCAGGAGACACCCCATGACACTCAAGCTCAAGCCCCTCTTTCAAGCCCTCGGCCTGGCCCTCGCCACGGTGGGCGCCGCCTCTGCGCAAGTCTCTGACGGCGTCGTCAAGATCGGCGTGCTGACCGACCTGTCCGGCACCTACTCGGACGTGGCCGGCAAGGGCACCGTCATCGCCACCCAGATGGCGATCGACGACTTCAACGCCAAGGAAAAGCCCTCGTTCAAGATCGAGATCGTCTCCGCCGACCACCAGAACAAGGGCGACATCGCCGCCAACAAGGCCAGAGAGTGGTTCGAGCAAGGCAAGGTGGACGTGGTCTCCGAGCTGGTGACGACCTCGGTCGCGCTGGCCGTGCAGAAGATCGCCAAGGAAAAGAACCGCATCGCGCTGGTCTCGGGCGCTGCCTCGACCCGCATCACCAACGAAGACTGCAACGACGTCACCGTCCACTGGACCTATGACACCTACGCGGTCGCCAACGGCACCGCCAAGGCCGTCACCAAGGCCGGCGGCAAGAAGTGGTTCTTCCTGACCGCCGACTACGCCTTCGGCCATTCGCTGGAGAAGGACGCGACCGACGTGGTCAAGGCCAATGGCGATGAAGTGGTCGGCGCCGTGCGCCACCCGTTCCCGGGTTCGGACTTCTCCTCGTTCCTGCTGAAGGCCCAGTCCTCCGGCGCGCAGATCATCGGCCTGGCCAACGCCGGTGGCGACACGATCAACTCGATCAAGCAGGCGGCCGAGTTCGGCATCACCCCGAAGCAGCAGCTCGCCGGCCTGCTGATGTTCATCACCGATGTGCATTCGCTTGGCCTGAAGGCCACGCAGTCGATGTACCTGACCGAAGGCTTCTACTGGAACCTCAACGACGACACGCGCGCCTGGTCCAAGCGCTTCTTCGACCAGCACAAGCGCATGCCGACGATGATCCAGGCGGGCCAGTATTCGTCCGTCATGCACTACCTGAAGGCGGTCAAGGCGTCCGGTACCGATGACACCGCCAAGGTGATGGCGCAGATGAAGAAGACGCCGGTCAACGACTTCTTCGCCAAGAACGGCACCATCCGCGAGGACGGCCGCATGGTCCACGACATGTACCTGCTGCAGGTCAAGAAGCCGGCCGAGTCCACCACGCCGTGGGACTACTACAACGTGCGCGCCACGATCCCCGCCGCCGAGGCCTTCCAGCCGCTGTCGGCATCGAAGTGCCCGCTGATCGCCAAGAAGTAACCCCCGGCGATCACAAGAAAGGCAGGCCACGATGGAACTCTTCGGCATCTCCTCCCAGGCACTGTTCGGCCAGCTGCTGCTCGGGCTGATCAACGGCTCGTTCTACGCCGTGCTGAGCCTGGGGCTGGCGGTCATCTTCGGCCTGCTCAACATCATCAACTTCTCGCACGGCGCGCTGTACATGATCGGCGCCTTCGTCGCCTGGCTCGGGCTGGAGTACGTCGGCCTGAACTACTGGGCGGCGCTGGTCGTCTCGCCGCTGGTGGTCGGTGCGCTGGGCATCCTGATCGAGCGGCTGCTGCTCAAGCACCTCTACAAGCTGGATCACCTCTACGGCCTGCTGCTGACCTTCGGGCTGGCGCTGATCGGCGAGGGCGTGTTCCGCAACCTCTACGGCAGTTCGGGCCAGAGCTACCCGGTGCCGGAACTCCTGCAGGGCGGCGTGGACCTGGGCTTCATGTTCATGCCGCTGTACCGCGGCTGGGTGGTCGTCGCCGCGCTGAGCGTGTGCGCCGTCACCTGGTACCTGATCGAGCGCACCCGGCTCGGCGCCACGCTGCGTGCCGCCACCGAGCGGCCCGAGCT
>JBEEMX010000082.1:0-10002 GCA_041192465.1 Pseudomonadota bacterium
TCGATCGCCGAGACGCTGGAGGGGCTGCCGAACGCGGTGCCGCCGTGTCCGGGGATCTTCGCCGCGGTACCTTACTGCATCGACCTGATCGGCGGGCCGTACATCGAGACGCGCGACGCGGTCTGCAAGGCGTTCCGGCCTAAGACGGCGCAGCGACCGGTGCGCGGCTGAGGCTCACTGCTCGACTGCGCCGAGGTCTGGCGCCGCGCCCTTTGTCACCCGCGCCTGCGTCCGCCCGACGGCGTCGAGCTGCCAGAGGACCGGCACCGCCGCCACACCGGCCGGCGCCGAGACCGCAGCGTCCACCAGCGCACCACCCGCCTGCGGCACCCAGCCGCCCGCCACCAGCGGCGAGCGCAACCCCATGCTCTGCGCAGCGGCCGCCAGTAGCTGCCCCGTCAGGGTGTGCCACTGGTCGATGTCCTGCCACCCGAGGGACAGCCAGTTGCGCCCGAGGTTGATGATCCCGCCCGTGACCCAGGGCGGCTGCACCGACTGGCCGGCGCGCAAGCTCTTCTCGGCCACGGTGCTGGCAAAGACGATGGCGTTGTTCCACACCTCCGCGCGCTCCTCGGTGGTGGAGAGCTGGAACACCGCCGCGCTGTCGCCGGTGACGATCACCGTGTTGTGGAAGAACTGCAGCACCCCCTTGCGGAAGATCGGCTCGCCCCAGAATGCGCCGGGCGTGCTGCCGTAGTGGTCGCCGCCGTAGTGGATGACGCTGCCGGTGTCACCGTTCTTGCGGATCTGGTTGCCGTAGACCAGCGTGGTGCGGTAGTCGGGCCGGGCCAGCGCCAGCAGCGGGAAATCCTCGGCCTCGACCAGATCGATGGCGTGCGCCCCTTCCTCGATGCGGTTGTAGCGCACGACCAGCCCCGCCGAACGGTCCTTGATCGCGTTGCCGCGGGCACCCGCACGCAACGGGCCGTAGACGTTGTGCTCGATCACGACACCCAGCCCCTGGGTGTAGGTGTTGTGCTCGGATTCGCTGCTGGCCAGGCCATTGCCGTGGATGACATTGCCGACCAGCCGCAGGTTCTCGGTGACCGCACCGCTGCCGTCATCGGCGGAGCGGCTGAAGACGCCCATGACGCAATCGGTCAACTCGTTGTCGGCAATGGTGATGTGGTCGCCGCGGTCGATCCAGACGCAGGCACCGAAATCCGCGTAGGTCTTCACCGCCCCGGCCGCGTCGCGGAACGGGTAGGCCGGGTGGGCATGGGTGAACTTCAGGCCGTCGATCTGGAGGTAGGCCGGCCGGTCGGTCCAGGCGTCCGACGCCAGCTTCGTGACCATGGCGAGGGCGCGACTTTGCTGGATGTCGCTCACGCTGCCCTCGAAGGCCGCCAGCAAGGCCGGGCGGGTCGTGGCGCCCTGCCCGTCGATCACTGGCCGCTCGCCGTTCGGTCCCCGCACACCGCAGACGCGCACCGGACGCTCCGCCGTGCCGTGGGCGGCCAGCAGGAACTTGCCGCGGTAGGGCGCCGCGCTGTAGTGGATGCGCACCGTGTCGCCCGGCGCGAGCCGCTCCCAGGGCACCTGCTCCAGTGCAGTCAGTGCCTGACCTGGGCCGACAGCGTAGTCCGTGCCCAGCCCTGATGGCACACAGGCCGGCCAGGCCACGAGCGGGCGTTCATCGGGCAGTGCAAAAAGCGCCGTGAGGGGTTCGACCATGCTGGTGCTGGTGCCGGCAATCACCGGTCCATCGACCCACTGCGCACCGCCGCCGCAGGCCGTGAGTCCACAGACCAGCGCAGCGGTCCATAAGGGTCGGAACAGGGAAATATGTATCACAACGTAACATACACCCTCCCGACAGAACCCGGCTTGCCAGCAGCTTTAGTCGCTTGCTCGGTGGCTCACTTCACCAGCCGGTTGAGGCCCTCGGCGTCGAATTGCTCGGTGGTGTGGGCATCCTGCGGCACACAGGCATCCGTGGGCAGCTCGCGCGAGCGGGCCGAGAGTTTCTCGATCGCCTGCCAGAGCAGCGCGATCTGGTGCTCGTGGCCCGAGGCGTTGTCGATCAGGCCCTTCATCGCCTGTGCGACCGGGTCTTCGCCCTGCGTCACGCCGTAAGCGGAGAAGCCCATCCGGGCGGCGACCGCTTCGCGTTGGGCATCCACCTGCGCGGCGATGATGCGCGCCGGGTTGCCAACGGCGGTGGCGCCCTCTGGCACCGGCTTGGTCACCACCGCGCCCGAGCCAACCCGTGCGCCGTCACCCACCGTGAAGCCGCCGAGCACACTGGCGTGGGCACCAACGATCACGCCCCGGCCCAGCGTCGGGTGCCGCTTGGCTCCCTTCACCAGCGAGGTGCCGCCCAGCGTGACCCCTTGGTAGATGGTGCAGTCGTCGCCGATCTCGGCCATCTCGCCGATCACCACGCCCATGCCATGGTCGATGAACACCCGCCGGCCGAAGGTGGCGCCGGGGTGGATCTCGATGCCCGTGAAAAACCGACCCAGGTGCGACAGGAAGCGCCCGAGCCAGCGCAGCCCGTGTCCCCAGCACCAGTGCGCCACCCGCTGGATCCACAGCGCATGCAGGCCGGGATAGCAGGTCACGACCTCGAAGACCGACCGGGCGGCCGGATCGCGTTCGAGGATGCAGGCGATGTCTTCTTTCAGGCGACGGAACATGGCGGACTCGGCAAGACGGCAAGGACTGCCGAGTGTAGGCGTGGCGCAGAATCCGCGCCGACCGCACCCCCACCGCGTCAGCGCACCGCGATCCCCGGACGCAGCTTGGGGGTGCTGCGCGCGGGCTGACGCGTGTCGGCGGCCGGATCAATGGCCGCACGCAGGCGCTTCGACAGCGGCCGCTCGATCCAGCGGTTCACCAGCCACGACACCACCACCACGGCCGCCAGCACCAGCAGCACCCGGACAGGAAAGCCGAGCGCCTGCCAGACGGCCACCGGCGCCGTGAGCGCGATGTAGCCGATGTTCTGGTGCAGCAGATAGACCGGGTAGGTCAAGGCCCCGAACCAGTACACCAGCGGCGAGGCGCGCATCGTCCAGCGCCCGCTGACGATGGCCAGAAAGACGGCATGGAACAGCGTCAGGCACGCCACCACCTGCAACGGCAAGCCCAAACTGACCACCTCGCGACCCAGTTTCGACTCCACCGCCCCGATCCAGCCATACCAGAGCGTCAGGCTGAAGGCCCACAGCAGCAGCAGGAAACGCTGGCCATTCCAGCCCTTGCGGCTGACCCGGTAGAACAGCATGCCGGCAGCGAACAGCGGTGCCCAGCGCGCATCGAGCCAGAACTCCAGCGGATACATGCGGCGCACCGCGTTGACACTGGACACGAGCAACCAGGCCACGATCCACCATTCGACCCGCCGCATCTGGCCGAAGTGCAGCAGCGCGATCACCATCAGGTAGAACTGCAGCTCCACCGCCAGCGACCAGTACGCCCCATCCACGAACTCGACGTGGACCCAGTGCGGCACCATCGTCAGATTGACCAGCACCTGCGGCAGCGTCACCGCGAACACCGCGCTGCCCGACCCCCACGCCACCGCCGCCGTCAACAACACCCCCACCCAGAACGCCGGATACAGCCGCGACACCCGCGAGGCGATGAAACCGCGCACCGTCGCACCCTCGGCGGTCATCAGGATCACGAAGCCACTGACCATGAAGAACAGGTGAACGCCCAAATGCCCCAGCGATGCCACGGATTGCAGCCATGGCCAGACCCGGCCGATCAGCCAGCCGCCCTCCTGTCCGCGGTGCAAATAATGGAAAGCGACCACACCCAGGCAGGCAAGGCCACGGAGGAAATCGATCTGATGGAAACGGGGGACTGCGTTCATCTCCGGATCATGTCGGTCCCTTTTCCCTGAAATCGATGACAGATTTTGCAATTCCGCGCAAAACGTGAATTTCTTCCGCCGTCAATTGCGCCCGATTGCACAGTTGGTTCAACCTTGGTAACAGTTTGCGTGGCACCGCTGGATCCATGAAACCAATGCGCACCAGCACTTGCTCCCAATGCGCCAGCGCGCCCTGCACCATGTCCACCGACGCCAGCCGCGGGTCACGGGTACGCGGCATCACCCCGAATTCCCCCAGCGCCTGCCGCCAGTCGTAGGACAGCAACTGCACCGCCTGCGCCAGGTTGAGCGAGCCGTAGTCCGGGTTGGTCGGAATCGACAGGCAGACGTGGCAGCGGTACACGTCCTCGTTGGACAGGCCATAGCGTTCGCTGCCGAAGACGAAGGCCACGCGGGACGCGCTGGCGGCGAGTTCGGCGAAGTACGGGCGCGGCGCCACGGTGGGCGGGCCGAAGTCGCGTGGCGTCATCGCCGTGGCGCAGGCAACCTGGATGCCGTCGAGCGCCTCTTCCAGCGTCGGCACGATGCGCGCACGCACGAGAATGTCGGCTGCCCCGCTGGCCATCGCCACCGTCTCCTCCTGGCTGAGCACATTGCCGAAGCGCGGTGCCACCAGTACCAGGTCGGTGAAACCCATCACCTTCATGGCCCGCGCCGTGGCGCCGACGTTGCCCGGATGGCTGGTCTTCACCAACACGAATCGGGTGGAGTCGGGGGTCGAAACCGGGGCGAGGGGCGTGGAATCTGGCATGGGATGGTCAAGGAGTGGTCAAAGCACCGTAAAATGGACGGTTATCTTAGGCTCGCAGGCTTGCACTGCCCGCCGCCGCTCTTTCCCACCGCCAGCCCCTTGCCACGTCGCCACGCACCCTGCGTCGCGGCCATCCGCCGTTCGAGTCCCCCGGAGCCATCCCCGCCATGTCGCAGCAATCCACCTTGCATCCCATGCTCAACATCGCCATCAAGGCCGCGCGCGCGGCCGGAGCGATCATCAACCGGGCCAGTCTCGACGTCGACCGCCTGACCGTCACCAGCAAGGGGCCGAACGACTTCGTCACCGAAGTCGATCAGGCGGCCGAGCGCACCATCATCGAGACCCTGCTGACCGCCTACCCGGACCACGCCATCCTCGCCGAGGAATCGGGACGTTCGATGGGCTCGCAGACCAGCGATTACGTCTGGATCATCGACCCGCTCGACGGCACCACCAACTTCATCCACGGCTTCCCGCAGTACGCGGTGTCGATCGCGCTGGCGTTCAAGGGCAAGGTCGAGCAGGCCGTCGTCTATGACCCGGCCCGCAACGACCTGTTCTACGCCACCAAGGGCCGCGGCGCCTTCATGAACGACAAGCGCCTGCGCGTGTCCAAGCGCATCCGGCTGGCCGACGCGCTCATCGGCACCGGTTTCCCCTTCCGCAAGGGCGACAACTTCAAGCGGTACCTGAAGATCATGGAAGAGCTGATGCCGCTGTGCGCCGGCCTGCGCCGACCGGGTGCTGCGGCTCTGGACCTGTGCTACGTGGCGGCGGGCTGGTACGACGCCTTCTTCGAGACCGGGCTGCACCCCTGGGACGTGGCGGCCGGCTCGCTGATCGTCACCGAGGCGGGTGGTCTGGTCGGCAACTTCACGGGCGAAGCGGATTTTCTGTACCAACGTGAAATCCTGGCCGGCTCGCCCAAGGTGTACGCGCAACTGGTGCCCATCCTGGCGCAGTACACCCGCGTGATCACCGAGGACGACACGGCCCCGGTGGTCACGTCGTCGGCCCCGGTCACGCCCAAGACCCGCGCCACCAAGGTCCGCGCCAAGACCACCGCGACCGGCACCGACACCATCGCCTCGGCCCGCAGCAGCGCCGCCGCACTGACACCGCTGGACGTGTTCATCGCCGAGACGCAACCTGAACTGGTGGCAGAACTCGCCGCAGAAGAAGCCGCGGAGCAGGCCGCCGAGAAACCCGTGTTCGACATCCCGCTGTCGCCTGCCGCTGCACTGGCCGCAGCCTTCGAGCCAATGCCTGACGCCAACGCCGCGCCCGTCCCGGTCGTGACGATCCGCAAGCCAACGCGCATCAAGAAGGAAGACATGCCGCCGAAGGAAGAGCCGGCGCCGGAGCGCAAGCGCAGCCGCCGCGACGACGCGCCGTTCTGATCGCTGAAGGCTTCCGACTCGAATCGCGCCCCGCCATGCCCGTAGTTCCATTGACATCACCCGGTGACCCGCCATCATTCCCCATGATTTCTCTGTTTGCGGGCGCTGGCGGATTGGACATCGGCCTTGAACAGGCGGGATTTACCACGCGAACCATCAACGAGTTGGAACCGCACGCCTGCGAGACACTGCGCCAGAACAAGCAGCTCTCCAGCCTTCGGCCAGAGGAGTTCCCCGCTTGGTTCGAAGCGCAGATGCAGCAACGCTGTTACGCCAAGCTGTCCACGGTGGACCGGCAAGAGTTGTTCAAGCAATTGTCCTGCGCCGTCGGCAAGAACCGGTACCTGCACCAGGCAGACATCCGCGAAGGCGATATCCGAGGCATTGGCACGCCAGAACTGTTGCAACGGGCTGGCGTTTCCGCAGGGCAACTCACGCTCATTGCTGGCGGCCCCCCGTGCCAACCCTTCAGCCGGGCCGGCAAGAGAGAAACCGTCGAGTCGGACGATGGCAAGCTGTTTCTGGAGTTTGTGCGCATCGTCGATGAAGCGCGCCCGCGCTGGCTTTTGTTCGAGAATGTCAAAGGGCTGGCCCAAAGTCGCACCCTGGTTCCCTTCATTCAATGCCCCAGGTGCAAGACAAAAACACCTCTGTCCTTTTCCAGGCGCCCGGACGCGCTGGATGGCGCATTGACGCATGAGGATTGCCCCGCATGTGCGCGCAAAGGGTGCGAGATTGCGATTGAGGACGTGCGCGGCGGATCGCTGGACATCATCCTGAATGAGTTCAAGCGCATCGGCTATCAATGCCACCACAGGCTGTTGAACGCCGCTGATTTTGGCGTGCCACAAAGCCGCGAACGCCTGATCATTGTGGGATCTCGGGATAGCGAAGCATTTGAATGGCCAGAACCCACGCACCGGTCGCAAAAAAAACTAGCCAGTGACACGGGCCAGGAGCAAATGGATCTGCTGTCGCCGATGCAGGAGCATTCCCCTTTGAAACCTTGGGCCACGGTCAGGGATACGCTGTGGCAACACGGACACCCGGAGTTCAAGAAACTCGATCCGGCCAAGGCGGTCATCTGGGTCAAGAATGTCGTCCGACCCCATGACGAACCCGTGTACTGGACACTTGATCGCCCCTCTCCCACCGTTGGCGCGCATCAGGCGGCCAAACTGTGCATCGCTCCCGAAGGCGTGCCCGCCGAACAACTGGCACGACAGCAATGGCACACCCGCGGGCATCGGCAAAAGGATTTGCCACCCGTGCATTTCAAGCATGCCTACCTGTCAGACATCGAGTTGCTGGCGCTGCAGACTTTCCCGGTCGGTTGGTATTTGTACGGCACACGCATGGAGCGTGCGTTCCAGATCGGTAACGCCGTCCCGCCAAAACTCGCCCAGGCAGTAGGAAGCGCCATTCTCAAAGCGTGCAAAAACAACGAAAAATCTGGCGAGGGCCATCCATGAGCAGTACCCTTCAAGCATTCACCAGTAATCAACAAAGCACGGCCAAGCGGTTGTTGGCGACATGCGTGGCCAACATGATGGGACGCAAGTTCGAAGAAGGTGACTGGGCTTCGGTATATTGCCAAGCCAAAGGCATTGCCGAAACCGGCTGGAGCAATCTGCACATTGATGTCATGCACCAGGGTCTGGGTGTTGAGCACAAGATGCTGTGCGTGGGGGGCGACAAACCGCTCATGAGCACGGCAGGCACGGCGCTGATGCACCCATCCGCCACGCGCTCCATTCGCGTGGCCTCCACGGACGTTCCCGCCCAGGATGCGATGGTGGACATTTTCTGCCAGTACAAGGAACTCATCGAGGCGCGGGCCGCACGGGTCAGTGAAAATGCCGGCGGCAAGGCACCCGACATGCGCACAGGATGGTTGTTGTGGGAGCGATCCCTGACGGAATTCCTCTACTTCGAAGAGCGCATGGAGCCGCCAAACCCGGATCTTTACTGGGCAGAGTGGAATGAACGCCCTGCAAAAGGCTCTCGAAAATCCAGCAAGAATCTTTGGGTCTACGAACGCTGCAGCAACAAGAAAAAGTTTTCCATCACCACCAGTGCTGGCGCCAAGATCCAGCCGTATTTCGATGTGCCGTCCCCCGCGGACCCGAACCTCGTGTATCTGCGTGTCCAGGGTGAACCGATCGGCCATGACAAGGTGCAGATCTGGATCACGGCAGACAGTGCGCAGAAACTCCGGCTGATCTTGCAGGACGATACGCTGGACAGCCTGAGTCACAAGATTATCTCGGCAGCGCATACCCAAGATGCAGCGCCTGAACCGGCGGATGTCGAAAACCACCTCGCCATCCCAGTCGTCATTACGAAGACCGCACACGAGGCGTTGAATTCCCATTGGGATGGCGTCAGCGATGCACACCGCATTCAACTGCTCATTCAGGCCATCCACCGATGAAACCTGCCATGGACGCGGACAAGGCCCACACCCCCATGATGGCCCAGTACTGGGGCCTCAAAGCCGACTTCCCCGACACCCTCCTGTTCTACCGGATGGGTGATTTCTACGAGGTCTTCTTCGACGACGCCCGCAAGGCCCACCGCCTGCTCGACATCACGATCACCACGCGCGGCCAGAGCGCGGGCGAGCCAGTGGTGATGGCGGGCGTGCCGGTGCAGGCGCTGGAAAATTATCTGGCCAAGCTGATCCGCATGGGCGAATCGGTGGCGATCGCGGAGCAGGTCGGCGAGGTCGGCGCAAGCAAGGGGCCGGTCGAGCGCAAGGTGGTGCGCGTGGTCACACCGGGCACGATCACCGACACCGAGCTGCTCAGCGAGCGCGAGGACACGCGGCTGCTGGCGCTGGCCGTGCGCGGCAGCGGGTCGGCGCAGGTGTTCGGGCTGGCATGGCTCGCGCTCGCCAGTGGGCAGCTTGGATTGACCGAGTGCAGCGAACGCGAACTCGGCGCGTGGCTGGCCCGGTTGTCGCCCGCCGAGGTGCTGGTCAGCGGCGAGCTGAACGCCGAGAAGCGACCCGCCGCGCTGCGCCAGCTCACCGTGCCGGTGATCGGCCGGCCGCACTGGCAGTTCGACCCGGCGCTCGGCGAGCGCAAGCTGCGCGAGCAGTTGAAGGTCGCGCACCTGGCCGGCTTCAATGCGCAGGATCTGCACGCCGCGCACGCCGCCGCCGCCGCGCTGCTGGGCTACGCCGAGCACACGCAGGGCCGGGCGCTGTCGCACGTCAACGCGCTGACGGTGGAGCGCGCCAGCGAGCTACTTGAGCTGCCGCCCGCGACACACCGCAACCTCGAACTGACGCAGACGCTGCGCGGCGAGCCGGCGCCGACACTGCTGTCGCTCATCGACACCTGCCGCACCGGCATGGGCAGCCGCGCCTTGCGCCAATGGCTGACCCACCCGATGCGCGAACGCACCGTCGCCCGCCGCCGCCACGGGGCCATCGCCGCGCTGATCGCCAGCCACGCCGCCGAACCGTTGCGGGATGCCCTGCGCCACGTCAGCGACGTGCAGCGCATCACCGCCCGCACGGCGCTGCGGCAGGTCCGCCCGCGTGAACTCGCCGGCCTGCGCGAGACGCTGGCGACGCTGCCCGGCCTGCGCCAGCGCGTGCCGGACGACGCACCGCTGCTGAAGGCGATGCACGCCGCACTGACCCCGGACGCCGCCATCGCCGACCTGCTCACCCGTGCCATCGCCGAAGAGCCGGCCGTGCTGCTCCGCGATGGCGGCGTGATCGCCGGCGGCTTCGACCCGGCACTCGACGAACTGCGGGCCATCGCCACCAACTGCGACACCTTCCTGCTCGACCTGGAGACCCGCGAGCGGGCGCGCACCGGCATCCACAACCTGCGCGTGCAGTACAACAAGGTCCACGGCTTCTACATCGAGGTCACCACCGGTCAGGTGGACAAGGTGCCGCTGGACTACCTGCGCCGCCAGACGCTGAAGAACGCCGAGCGTTACATCACCCCCGAGCTGAAGACGTTCGAGGACAAGGCGCTGTCCGC